>CALKJE010000032.1 GCA_937995675.1 uncultured Saprospiraceae bacterium | reverse complement strand
ATCTGAAATTGTACCACTATCAGAATTTTTAATCAAAATAGAAGCACCTATAAGTGGGTATTCTTCGTGGGTAATAGTACCAGTAATTGTAATTTGTGAAAAGCAACTAAATGTAATACATGCCATTGCTAAAGTAATTTTTAATGTCATAATAGGTAATTTTTTTGTTATTGTAGCAAACCTAAACCAAAGCACAACGTTGTAAAACCGCAAATGAGTAAATGCCGCATTGCAATGAGAGAACTTACTATTTCATAAAAAAATTAATCTAAAGCAGCTTATTGTGTAAGATTTTTCTATTTTGCATCCTTATTTCAAACTTTCAAAATTAACACCATGAAAAAACTTTTATTCTCGCTATTATTTTTACTTTTTGTTTGCAACGTAAAAGCGCAAACTAGTCTTTATGAAAACCCAAAGTTTGATTCTATAGCAAAATCACATAAAATTATTGCCGTAGTGCCGTTTAAGACTCAAGTTAAGTTAAGGCCTAAACAAATGAAAGCGCCCTGGTATTAATATCGATATTTCGCGTGAGGCCGTTGGTGTTGCAGGGCTGATAACGCCGTGGAATTTCCCTATTGCGATTGCAGCGTGGAAAATGGGGCCCGCGCTTGCCTATGGGAATACGGTTGTTTTAAAACCGTCTGAGCGCTTGCAAATTATTTAGGTCACAATTGTCTGAAGCATCATAAACATCTCCCGTCAACGTTAGATCAGTCGGATCCTGTGGGCAATAAATCGTTATGTCTGCTGGTGGTGTAAAAGACGGTAGTGTCTGATCTTCTAAGACAATTATTTGCACGTTTGTTTGTTCATTTCCACAACCATCTACCATTCGCCAGGTACGAGAAATTCTTCTAGCTCCAGAACAAGGCTGATCCTCTTCCACCACATCCGTATAAGTAGGTTCTGCTAAATTATTATCACAGTTGTCCTGCATGATCGTAATCGTTCCTGTCAAATTCAGGTCGTCTGGATCTTGATCACAAGAGATGATCAAATCAGCTGGAGCAGTAAAAATGGGAGGTGTATCATCTTGAAGGATAATATACTGAGTTTCTGAAGATGTGTTGCCACAATTATCTGTTAAGGTCCAAGTACGAACAATTCGAGCACTACCTACACAGCCAAAGTTATTTTCCAAAACATCATTATAGATTGCTTGCCCAATATTGCCATCACAATCATCGGTCTCGTCAATTACGTCTCCAGTAATCGTTAAATCATCTGGATCTTGATCGCAGGAAATAGTGAGGTCGGCTGGAACCGTAAAAATTGGTTCAGCTTCATCTTGTAAATAAATTCTTTGGGTATCCCTATGTACATTTCCACAACGATCCTCTAACGTCCAAGTACGAATAATTTCACTACTTCCGCTACAACTATTTACGGTAATAATTTCATCGGTAAAAGTAGCTTCTCCAATAGTCGGATCACAATCATCACTTTCAGTGGTAACATCTCCGGTTACCGTAACATCTGTAGGATCATCGCAAGAGATATAAATATCTGCAGGAACTGTAAAAGAAGGTGGTGTCTGATCCGCAAGGATGATTTCCTGAATATGAAAACTCGTATTACCACAATTATCAGGCTGGTACCAAATTCTTAAAATTACCTGATTATGTCCACAGTCAGTATCCGTCGCTGGGGAATCGAGATAATAAGGAGGAGGTAAATCATTTCCACAATTATCAGTAGCACTAATAATTTCTCCTGTCAGATCAAAGTCAAATGGATCATCATTACAATCTATCGTTACATTAGGAGGAAAAACTACAACAGGAGGTATATCGTCAATTAATATAACTGTGTTACCATCATCGGGTATTTCTGGATTATTAAAAATAGGCAAGCAAGGACCATCCGGCAGATAAACCGTGTCTTGCGCTTGGCATAAAGAAACCGGATCGGTAGTCACCAATATATATTGTCCTCCACCCACAACATCAACTTCTTGGGCAGCAGAAGTAAATCCATTGGGTCCAAACCATTCATAGAGTAATCCATTAGGACTTCCTACTAAATGAGCAGGTGAATTGCCACAACCAAAAACAGTATCGGCAGTAATCAAAGCAGTCGGATAGATCAGATTTTCAGCTACTACGATGGTATCGGTAGATAAAGAACATTCAATAGAAGGCGAGCCGAAGAAATAATAAGTACCGGGAACATCGACTAAAATATGAGAAGAGTCTGGATTAGAAATAATATTTCCATCCGTAGTTTCCCAATGATAATAAGCGTCTGTTACTACAGTAGCTGGACCAAGTTCGACGATCGGATCTTTACAAGTAATTGTATCTGCAGTGATATCCGTTGGCACATCCACAATGACGCCAAAAGGATATGGTCCTCCGAAATCTTTTAATTGAGCCGTAAAAGAACTCGAAGCTCTGGCTTTAAAAACAATAGCACTAAAAGGCACTTCGCAAGGATTGCTACCAGGATAGTTTAAGGCTAAAGCAGGATCAATTCCAAAGGCATTGAGGTTAACGCCTATGTCAACCAGCTGATTATTTTCATAGGTAAAACTATAATTTCCTCCTGAATTAAGTGTTCCCCAAGGAGGACCAAAAGTCGTGTTAGGGTTACCAACCCCACAACCATAAATGCCGCTAAGTGGAGGTTGGATATTCGCATAACCATAAGGGCTGCCCGGTCCAGCTCCATCATATTCGTTTCCGAAAGAAAAGGTCTGTGGGTTAGCATTATTATAGTCGTTTTCGCTGACCCAAATACGCAATTCCAATTCAGGTGGAGTCCCTGTGGAAAAATCAACAGAAACTACAAAATCACCTACTTGGATGATATTGCCATTTGCATCAAATTTCCAAGTGGTATGTCCTCCTTCCGTTCCTCCAGAAATAAAGTTGTTCCCATTGTAAT
>CALKJE010000031.1 GCA_937995675.1 uncultured Saprospiraceae bacterium | reverse complement strand
CCGCATCCGCACTCTCGTGCTGCATTTGGATTATTAAAGTAAAAACCTTTTCCTTCCAGTCCACCTGAAAATTCTAAGGTTGTATTACAGAGATATAAGAAGCTTTTTAAATCAGTAACAATCTTTACTCCGTTATCTTCAAAGACTTGATCGTTTGGTTGAGATTCGTTGTCAAAATCCATCTTATAAGATAGGCCAGAACAACCACCACTTACGACGCTTACACGTACGAAGTATTCTTTCTCGTCCAGTTTTTGATCTGTGAGAATATTACCAATCCGTTCTTTTGCACTGTCTGCTACAAATACCATGATCTAAAATTTAAGATTGAAATAGAGTGGATTAGTGTCCAGACTTTTCAGACTCCTTTACTTCTATTCCGTTTTTTTGTTGGTAATCAGCAATCGCACTTTTGATTGCATCTTCTGCCAAAACAGAACAGTGAATCTTTACAGGAGGTAGAGCAAGTTCTTCTACAATCTTCATATTGTCAATAGCTAAAGCATCATCTACTGATAAACCTTTTAACCATTCTGTGGCAAGAGAAGAAGAAGCGATCGCAGAACCACAACCAAAAGTTTTGAATTTTGCATCTTTGATTTTTCCACTTTCCTCATCTACTTCGATCTGAAGTCGCATTACGTCACCACATTCTGGTGCACCAACTAATCCAGTACCAACATTTTTCTGGCTCTTATCCATTGTTCCCACGTTACGTGGATTTTTAAAATGATCGAGCAATTTTTCTGAATATGCCATTATATTAAAATTTAAAGTTTTTTAAAAAGTATAATTTTTATTAAGCTTCAACACGAACCAACGTTCTAATGTTCTGACCACTCAATACTATCAATGTCTACGCCTTCTTTGTACATTTCCCATATTGGACTTAGATCTCGCATGTGATTCACACCTTGTGTAATCGCTTTGATCGTATAGTCGATATCTTCTTCCGTTGTAAATCTACCAAGACTGAAACGTAGAGAAGAATGTGCTAAATCATCACCTAATCCTAGCGCTACTAATACGTAAGATGGTTCTAAAGAAGCAGAAGTACAAGCAGAACCAGAAGAAAGTGCGATATCTTGATTAAAAGTCATCATCAATCCTTCTCCTTCTACATGTTTAAAGGAAAGATTTGAAACGTGTGGCATTCTGTGTTCTTTGCTACCGTTGATGTATACTTCTTCCATCGCAGCGATCAAAGCATTTTCTAATTTATCACGCAATTTAGATAGACGTTCTGCATCTGCTCCCATTTCTTTAGAAGCAATTTCGGCTGCCTTACCAAATCCAACAATTCCAGGAACGTTTAAAGTTCCAGATCGCATACCTCTTTCGTGTCCGCCACCATCCATCTGAGCAGTAACTTTTACTCTTGGATTTTTTCGACAAACATATAATGCACCTACGCCCTTAGGTCCGTACATTTTATGAGCCGTAAATGCCATTAAATGAACACCTATTTCTTTAGGGTCAACCGGTATTTTACCAACTACCTGTGTTGCGTCACTCATAAAGAGTACGCCGTGTTTTTCACAAATTTCACCAATCTTTTTCATTGGTTGAATAGTACCAGTTTCGTTATTGGCCCACATGATAGAAACCAAGATCGTTTTATCTGTGATGGCTGCTTCTAGCGCAGCAAGATCAACTAAACCTTCGCTGTCTACGTCTAGGTAAGTTACCTGTCCGCCCATCTTTTCAATCTTCTTGCAAGCATCCAAAACGGCTTTATGTTCTGTCTTAAGCGTAATAATGTGATTGCCTTTACGCTGATACATTTCGAATACTCCTTTCAATGCTAGATTATCCGCTTCTGTAGCACCAGAAGTGAAGATGATTTCTTTTGAATCAACATTAATCAAGTTGGCAATTTGCTCACGAGCATAATCTACCGCTTCTTCTGCTACCCAGCCAAAAGGATGATTACGGCTAGCTGCATTTCCATGCTTTTCGTAAAAATATGGAATCATCGTATCCACTACTCGTGGATCACATGGAGTAGTCGCGTTATTATCTAAGTATATTTGTCTTTTGTTATTCATCGAATGAAATTATTTAGATTCAGTCTAAAGAGTTATTCTAGCTTACAAAGATAACATTAATATACGAAAAAAGGTTGTAAAAAGGGGACTGATTTAGAAGGGATAAATTCCTTAATTTAGCGAAAAAAAGAGCGGTAGCCGACAGAATGATCTATATTTTAAAATAGTTGGTCTTAAAACAGGGTTTTATAAAGAAAAATTAATGGAACATCAGGATAATTTATTCAAGGACTTTGAGACGATTACAGCGGAAGCTTGGCTGGATAAAATAAAATTGGACCTAAAAGGGAAAGATCCTGCTGAATTGAACCATCAGGTAGGTGAAAATATTGTTTTATCTCCTTTTCATCATGCGGATACCATGGCTGGGACGGTGGCTCCTATCGCGCGAAATTCTAATGGAAATGAATGGTTAATTGGAGAAACATTTAGATTGGAAGAGAATCTGAAACTGACCAATAAGCGCATTTTACACGCACTAGAAAATGGTACACAAGCGATCACCATTAGGGTTGATAGAAAATTAACAGAAAGTGATTTTGCAAACCTATTTTCGGAAATTGAGCCATCTTATATTTATACGCATTTTGCTATTACTGATACAATAGATCCGATTCAGGTTTTGACGGCATTTGAAAGGGTTCTAGCTGAAAAAAAGGGAGAAAAAACTGCTTTTTTCGGATCAATTTCAGGAGAGAAAATAGAGGCTGTTGAATTGCAAAAATGGACGACTTCGAACTTACCAAATTTTAAAACTTGTTATATCGAAGTCCCGTCCGGAGATCCAATGGATCAACTAACCATATTGATAAAAAAAGGGGTGGACGAATTAGCAAAGTCGGAAGATCCTTCTATTGCGAACCAGGTGGTTTTTAGGGTGAAAATAGGGACTGATTTTTTTCTTGAAATAGCGCGACTAAGAGCACTGAGAATTTTATGGGCCAATGTTCTTAAATCATATGGAATAGCACCAACGATTTTTCCAAAAATAATGGTTGATTTTGATCTAAATAGTCAGACAGAAGATCCTAATCAAAACATGATTCGAGCAACCACCATGGCGATGGCTGCTGCACTTGGTGGTGCGGATTTGCTAACGGTTATGCCTGCCGATGTTGGTGATGCTAATTCGACTACCTTCTACCGTCGAATTGCCCGAAATATTCAACATATTCTAAAAATGGAATCATTTATAGATCGAGTGAAAGACGTAGCGAGTGGTAGTTATTATGTAGAGACTTTGACTACAAAAATTGGGGAAACGGTTTGGAAAAATCTTTCAAAATAAAATCTAATCATTAACCTTTAAAAGGCCAACCGCTTTCGTTTTATTATTTGTGATAAACTTACTATTGCTAAAATAATAATAGCTGCAACACTCGTATATTTGATGGTCGAGTAATTTCCATTTTCTACGATAATACCGATCGCCGCCCAGATAAAAACCAACGGTACCACCATTCCTTTTTGAAAAGCCATAAACGTTCCTATCAAAATCAACGCGCCAATGATGGCTGCGGTGATGGTTACTTGTTGCTCAACCGGTAAGACCATACCTGCTTCAGTAAGCATTAGTGCGGTAGATATTGCGGTCGCTGCCGAAATCCATCCTAGATACATCTGTGTAGGTAGGTAGTACCAATGGGTATTGGTGTTAGGTTCAAGCTTAATCTGTTTGCGTAAAGCAATAAATAGAATAATCAAAGAAATAAGGTGCCAGATAATATTGATGAATACGAGCCATTGAATATTAATATAGTTTATAGGGACGAATGCGATAGATGCAAGTGCAGCTGAAATTCCAGCAAGCGTAGCGGTTCGTAAGTGTGGGCTATCCACTCGGTCCGTCTTCATTTGAAACCAGCTGTAAATAATCATTCCCAAAAAGATAGGACCCCAGATAGAAAAGGCATAACCTGCAGGTTGGATAAGCACTTTGGGAACATTATCAAATTGAGATTTCAAAACAAACATACTACCGAAGTTTACAAGCGGCACAATTAAGAAAAGGATAAATTGTAATTTTTTCATATCACCCTAACAGGAAAAAGGGTAAAAGGTTAGACTTGGAGAAAAAAAAACTGTCGCAATTCGCAACTCTTGGGGAGCACAAAGTTGCGACAGACCACCTAAAGGGTGTTTTGCATTTATAAGCTTGGTAGACCATATTATGCTTCATAAAGAAGAAATACGAACATGATCTATATATTAAAAATAAAAAATTCGACGTGTTTTGACTGCTAACTTATCTTTAGTAGCAAGCAGGGGAATAAAAGTACGACATTTATATTAAAAATAAAAATCATTTGGTGATTAGTGACATGATATTTTCAATAAAAATTTATTTTTTAATCTATTGCATGATTATTTCCGGCGATTTTGACGATGATTGCGTTTGCTTCTTCCGGAGGGTGCGTTACTATTTTTTCTACGTTTTCTTATAAAATCCCGTTTGAATTGTTTTTTTCTTTGACCAATAAGTTTATCAATTAAATCTTCTCGCCCCATTGATTTGAGTTTGTCTCGAATAGCTTGGTGGTTTTCATTTTTATGCCAGAAGAAAAATATATGTTGGTTTTGTTTTTCTTTTTTAGTGGTAGCAGCATAGACAGGACGTAAAGTATATGGATGCAAACCAGAATAATAGATCACGGTTCCTACCGTCATAGGAGTAGGAGTGAAGTCTTGTACTTGTTCTAATTTAAAACCCATACTTTTTGTCTCGGCTGCAAGGTTGGCCATTTCTTCTTCGGTGGAACCAGGATGACTAGAGATAAAATAAGGGATAAGTGGTTGTGCCAATCCGTGCTTTTTATTGATCGCATCATACTTGCTTTTAAACGCATGAAAGTGTTTAAAAGAAGGTTTACGCATTACCTTAAGCGTATCATCTGAAGTATGCTCGGGGGCTACTTTTAGTCGTCCACAGACGTGACGAGTGACGAGTTGCTCCATATATTCATCAAGACTACCATCGTTCTTTTTATTATAATCATCGACTAATAAATCGTAACGAATACCACTTCCAACAAACGCCTTTTTTACTTCAGGATGTTCATCGACCTTGCGGTAAATATCCGTCAGTGGTTTGTGGCTCGTATCTAGGTTGCTACATACAACAGGATGAATGCAAGAAGGTGCAACGCAACGATCACAGATGGCTTGATCAATCCCTTTCATTTTATACATATTGGCCGAAGGGCCACCGAGATCACTGATATATCCTTTGAAGTCGGGCATCTTGGTAATTTGATCTACCTCTTTAAGGATGGATTTTTCAGATCGACTTGCGACGAATTTTCCTTGATGCGCAGAGATCGTACAAAAGCTACAACCCCCAAAACAACCACGATGCATATTGACGGAGAAACGAATCATTTCATAAGCAGGAATAGCACCTCGTTTGGCGTATTTAGGATGTGGCATTCGGGTATAATCGAGATCAAAAGAAGCATCAATTTCCTCTTCAGTCATTGGTGGATAAGGTGGGTTGATGATCAGGTTGTGATCTCCTACGGCTTGCGTTAGTCGTCGAGCTTTTACTTTATTAGATTCTTGCTCGATATGTTTGAAATTAGCAGCGTAGGCTTTTTTATCTCGCAAGCATTTTTCGTGAGAGTGAAGCGCCAGATCTTCCCAAATTTTTATTTTGGGTAATGGATCATTTCTAAGTACTTGAATAGCTGTCTGCGGAATGGTTTTAAGCGAAGCGAAAGGCACTCCTTTTTGTAGGAGTCGTACGATTTCACGCAAGGGCATTTCTCCCATTCCATAAACCAACATATCCGCGCCACTTCTTTCCAAAATATTGGAAAATAATTTATCTGCCCAATAATCATAGTGCGTTACCCGCCGTAAAGAAGCTTCGATTCCTCCGAGTAAGACAGGAACATCCGGATATAGTTTTTTTAGAATTTTAGTGTAAGTCTCCACGGCATAATCCGGCCGGAAACCAGCATTGCCGCCAGGTGTGTAGGCATCTGTAGATCGACGACGTTTGGAAGCGGTGTAATGATTGATCATAGTATCCATGCAGCCAGAAGAAACACCAAAGAAAAGACGTGGTTTTCCGAACTTTTTAAAATCACGGAGATCATCTTTCCAGTTGGGTTGTGGTACAATGGCCACACGAAGTCCTTCGCTTTCTAAAATTCTACCAACTACTGCGTTGCCGAAAGCAGGATGATCTACATAAGCGTCTCCTGAAATAATGACTACATCGAGTTCATCCCAACCACGAAGTTCTACCTCCTTTTTGGTAATCGGGAGCCAATCAGTAACGGGGCGAGATGGAATTTTTTCGGACATAGTGTAAAGATACAAATAATCCGGTTTGAAGTGAGTCAGGGAAGGGTCAGGATTGACAAGGGAAATTTGCGAAATTCGCGTTCGTTCGATTATATTATTTAGTAAAATTATATGATACCAATTTATTGGTCAACTTCCGCAAGTAAACTAGCGTATTTACAGATATAAAAGATGTAATTGATGATTTGTCTTTACAGAATTGTCTTTACCTTTGTATTATGAATTATAAAAATCACAGCCTGGAAGATACCATTGTCGCCTTGGCGACTCCTCCAGGTATCGGCGCCATTGCCATCATTCGACTTTCCGGAACAAAAGCCATAGAAATGGTCAACGCTGTTTTTCCAGCCAAAGATTTGACCAAAGCACCCACCCATACCATTCATCTGGGAACGATCCGCGATGGAGAACGAATCGTGGACGAAGTATTGGTCTCTTTATTTGTTGGTCCAAAATCTTATACCCGCGAAAACGTGGTGGAAGTATCTACCCACGGAAGTAATTATATTATCCAAGAAGTGATCAGTT
>CALKJE010000030.1 GCA_937995675.1 uncultured Saprospiraceae bacterium | reverse complement strand
GGATGCACGCCAGCCGTTAGTCCCACAAAGCCGCATTCAATGCGTTCCCCAGATTTAGTAATCACTGCACAAGCTTCCCCTTGTCCATTGTCAACGATCTCGGCAAGTTCCTCACTGAGTCGTAAGTCGATTTTGTGTCGGAGAATTTCTCGATTGATCATGGCAGATTCCTCTGGAGGCATGACGCCGCTCCAGTAGGATTTTTCACGAACTAGGATCGTTACAGGAATATGTCGACTATGGAACATTTCAGCCATCTCTAGACCGATCAGTCCACCACCAACTACTACGGCACGTTTTAAACCTTTGCTATATTTTTCCATAGCTTCTAGATCTTGATAACTGTACAATCCATGTACCCGTTTTAGATCTTGTCCAGGCCAGCCAAATTTATTAGGTGTTGATCCAGTAGCTAGAATCAATTTATCATAAGAAAGGGTATCTCCTTCTTGGAAGACTAATTTTTTTCCTTTGGTGTCTACTTGTTTTACGTAGCCTCTTTTTAGATCAATTCTATTCTTTTCCCAAAACCAATCTTCGTAAGGTTTAGTATCTTGGAACCGCATATGCCCCATATAGATATACATTAGTGCGGTACGAGAAAAAAAATGGTCCGTTTCTGCGGAAATGACGGTAATTTTGTGGTCACTCAGTTTTCGAATAAATCTTGCTGCGGTGATTCCGCTAATACCATTTCCAATAATTGCAATGTGCATAGATTTTTTTTTGTGAAAGAAAAAAAAAAAAAACTGAATAAAAACTTTTATTGATGATGATTGTCAGAACTAGGACAGGATATTCAGAAAGAAAGTGTAGAATTAAGGATATTCTTAGGATAAAATCGAGATAATAATTCTTTTTAAAGACTCCGAATCTTTAATAAAAATTAATAGATTGACAGATTTGGACATTAAATTTATGTTTTAATTAAACAAAATCCTAGACTTTTCTTAACTTTACAAATACACCAGAATTTAAAACTTTTAATCAAGAACTTTATGAAAAAATACCTTTACACTTTTGCTTTCCTAATACTTGCCTTAACTACCAATGCACAGTCAGATTCTTTAGTAATCGGAGAATCGCCTGCTTATGGATATGCCGTATTAGATGACTTATCAACCGGCCCCGATGATATATCTGCATACGTTAGTCTTATGCCTGGAGGAACAGATACCCGTGTATATGTTTGGGAGCGCAACATTATTTTTCAACCCTCTGGCTGGAGAAGTGCTGTTTGTGATCTTAATCTCTGCCATTTGTCATCAGTTGGATCTGCAGAATTCAGCCAGGCCGGTGGCGACACTTCTGATATTATCTTACATGTTTATCCTGGAGGTTCTCCTGGATCTATCGACAATGCGATACCTGGTACTGCAGAGGTGCATGTACGAGTTTATGAAAGAGACAATCCTTCTAATGAAGAGAATATTATTTTCTTCGTAACACTAGATGCAACTACTGGCATTACGCAAATAGAAAGACAGCAATTAAAAGTTTATCCTAATCCAACGAATGATGTATTCCGTATTACGGACAACACATTGGTTAAGCGTGTTAGAGTATTGAATATTGTTGGAAAACCTGCGCTAGATCGTACTATCCAAAACGGAGAACAACTTTCTGTTGCTCATCTAAGATCAGGGATGTACCTAGTTCAGATGTTTGATGATAAAAATGAAGTAGTTAAAACGGTTAGACTACTGAAAGAATAGCATTGAATAATACCTTAATTTCATCAAAAAAGCCCAAAGAATCATCGTATTCTTTGGGCTTTTTAAGTAGAAGTTGTTTAAAAATGAAGCACAATGGTTACGGCTAAATCATTGATCACCAATACTTCACAAATTTGTCGGCACCATAGCTTTGGCTATGAACCTCAAAATTTGCATCGTCTTGATAATCAAGCTTCTAGCCTCACCTTTTGTGAACATTCTTAAACAACTTCGTAGATAAAATTCATGAATTTTATCTACGCTTTTTAAGAATTTTACCTACGCAGGGTATTCTACAAAATTTCTGGGGGTCTCGTACAAACGAATAGATAAATCATACTTTTCATCCAATTGCGCTCGTAGTTTTTGCCAAATTACATAGCAAATATTTTCTGCCGTAGGATTAAGGTTTTTGAATTCGGGAACCTGTAGATTAAGATTTTTATGATCAAATTGATCTTCTACGTGTTCTTTTATCAACTCCTTTAAGACTTTTAAATCGATCAAATATCCAGTTTCTTGATCGACCTCTCCGGTTACTTTTACTTCCATCTCGTAGTTATGACCATGAAAATGTTCATTGCTACACAAACCAAAGACTGCCTCATTGCGTTCGTCCGTCCAATCAGGGCGATAGAGTCGATGAGCAGCATTAAAATGGGCTTTTCTAAAAACGGAAATTCGCATTGATTTTTAATTTAAGTTAACTAATGCGAATCAGTAGTTAAAATTAAAAGTAGTGTATAAATATGCTATTTGCATTTTGCTTTTGGCTATTTGCTTCACTCGATCGCGATTAAAGAGGGCAAATAGCAAATGGCCAAAAGCAAATAGCAAAAAAAATACCATGTCAATTAGAATGATACTGTTAATTATATTATTTCAATTCTTTTTCAACCCTTGATTCGCATAGCTATTATTTTAACATCGATTTTCGGTAAATGTTTGTTTTTGAGCAACTTAAAAATTAACCCGTAATAAATGTCTTAAAAAGTGTATTTTTACGAAAATAATTTGGTTGTGGTAGCGTGAAAAAGAGGAGGACTGAAATAAAAGCGAACATTCCAGCTGGAATGAGCATATAATAAACTTTAGAGATTAAATTCTCATCTTTTATAAATGTCTTATTAACTCATTGATAATTAGTGAGTTGTGTATAGTAAATAGTCTTGTAATTAGACAGATATATCCATATTCGCCCCCATTTCTACCCCTTTTTGACCGTTGTAGCAGCCAGCTACCGATTTATCTATGCAATTCAAGCAAATAATTGGTCAACAGTCTATCCGACAATCGCTAACGGAAACCGCCCGGGCCGAACGTATTCCCCACGCTCAGTTGTTTCTAGGACCGGTAGGCTCAGGTAATTTATCACTCGCTCTTGCTTACGCTCAATATATCCTTTGTACAGACAAAAGCGAAACGGATTCTTGTGGTATTTGTAGCAACTGCAAAAAAGCAGAAAAATTTATCCATCCCGATATTCATTTCTCTTATCCTTGTGTAGGATCAAAAGTAATCAGCACCCACTTTATCGAAGAGTGGCGGACCGCTATTTCAGAAAACCCATATCTGAACGTTAATCAGTGGCTACAATCCATTGGTGCAGAAAACAAACAAGGAAATATCAATAAGGATGAATGTCTAGATATTATTCGAAAACTTAGTTTAAAAGCTTTCGAAGGTTCTCATAAAATTCTTTTACTTTGGTTGCCTGAATATCTAGCCAAAGAAGGAAATCGATTATTAAAACTAATCGAAGAACCACCAGAAAATACGGTATTCATATTAGTCGCTGAAAATCAAGAGAAAATCCTACAAACCATCCTCTCTCGTTGTCAATTGGTGAAAATTCCAAGATTATCTGATGAAGAAGTAGCGGAAGGATTAAACTTAAAAGGATTAACGGATGAAAAACAATTAAAAGAGATTGTTTATCTCGCCGACGGAAATTTTAACCAAGCGCTCCAATTAATAGATCAGCAACAAAATGACAATGCGACCATTTTGCTCGATTGGCTACGGAAGTGTTATGGTGGAAAAGGGGTAGAGCTACATAGTTGGGTAGAAGGAATTGCGAAGATTGGTAGAGAAAGTCAAAAACACTTTCTTAAATATGGACTTCATTTTATGCGCGAATTTTTAGTATTAAAAATGACGGGACAACCGGTGGTAAGATTGCAAACCACCGAATTAGAAACGGCACAGCGAATGTTGCGCGTTATGGATTTCGAACAGGTAGAAAAAATTTCAAAAATACTGGACCATTGCTATTTCGCCGTTGAGCGAAATGCGCATCCGAAAATTTTATTTCTGGATGCATCCATCAAAATAAATCGAATTTTAAAATCAAAAATCACAGCATAACCGTTAATGTAGCGGCGTAATATATTACGCCGCTACATTAACGGTTACGTTGACAAAATAAAAAATATGGCTTGTTCAAGTTGTGCACCTGGAAAAGATGGGAAACCCGGAGGTTGTAATAGCAATGGGGGCTGCGGCTCTGGCGGTTGTAACCGACTCAATACCTATGATTGGTTGTCTACGATGGAATACGAAGATCCATCTGAATATGGTTTACTCGAAGTTAGTTTTAAACAAGGAGCCAGTAAGGAATTTTTTCACAACCCGCCACATGTAAACGCTAGCACTGGCGATATGGTCGTAGTGGATACTGGAAATGGTTGGAACGTAGGACGTGTTTCGCTTTCAGGTGAAATGGTGAGAATGCAGATGAAGAAGAAGAGAGTGAAGGAAGATTCGATTATTAAAAAAGTAATCCGACTTGCCAATCAACGAGACTTAGAGAAAAAAGCAGAAGTAGCTTCTGACGAAAAACCGATCATGGTGCGAGCAAGAGTCATCGCTCGAACGCTCGGACTTAAAATGAAAATCGGAGACGTTGAAGTTCAAACGGATCGTCGTAAAGCAACCTTCTATTATACCGCAGATGGACGAATTGATTTTCGTGAACTGATTCGCCAGTATGCGAAGGATTTTAGAATAAAAATTGAAATGCGTCAGATTGGTGCTCGTCAGGAATCTGCTCGGATCGGAGGAATTGGATCTTGTGGTCGAGAGCTTTGTTGTTCTACTTGGTTATCAGATTTTAAATCCGTCTCTACCGCAGCAGCTCGATACCAAAATTTAGCGATCAATCAATCCAAACTTTCAGGACAATGTGGTCGACTTAAATGTTGCCTCAACTTTGAATTAGATTCTTACATGGATGCCCTTTCTCATTTTCCGAAAGGAGCAGATAAATTAAAAACAGAAGCAGGTACTACCGTTTTAGTCAAGACAGATGTCTTTAAACAATTGATGTATTACTGCTATGAAAAAGATCGCGGTCGCGGTAAATTTTATCCGCTGAAAGTAGAAAAGGTAAAAGAAATTCTAGAAATGAATCGGAAAAATGAAATGCCACTAGATTTAAATATCATGGCCATGAATTTTGAAGAAGCTGAACCAGTAGGTGTGGAAGAAAACCTAACCGGTGTAATTGATTTACCACCAGAAAAGCGAAGAAAAAGTAATCGTTCTCGTAAGAATAAAAATAAAAAATCTGGCGATCGTCGCGGACCACAAAATGACAAAGGTCGTGGCCCAAAACCAAAGGGTGAAAATAAAGATAAACCAAAAGGTGACAAGCCAAAGAATCGGAACAATCGAGGACGTGGACGTCGCGGACCTAAACCTAATGGTGAAAATAAAGGAAATAATAAAAGTAATAACAACGATAAGGGAAGCAAGTAGCCAGAAGCAATTGCTTCCTAAATCTCAATTTATAAAACATCTTAATTAAATAAATCATGGAATTCGATCTCATTGTCATTGGTTCTGGCCCTGGTGGGTACGTAGCAGCTATTCGAGCAGCACAATTAGGACTAAAAACAGCTATCATCGAACGGTATGCTACACTAGGTGGTACTTGTCTTAATGTTGGCTGTATTCCTTCTAAAGCATTATTAGATTCTTCTGAACACTATCATAATGCTGCTGAAAAATTTTCAAAACACGGAATCAACCTGAGCAACTTAGAAGTTGATATGCCGCAAATGATTAAACGAAAAGAAGAAGTAGTTGATCAGACTTGTAAGGGAGTTTCTTTTTTAATGAAAAAAAATAAAATCGAAGTCTTTCACGGACATGGTTCTTTTGTAGATAAAAATACGGTGAGTATTGCCAAGGACGATGGAACAAAGCAAGAGATCAAAGGTAAGAATATCATCATTGCTACTGGATCAAAACCCATCACGCCTGCTTCATTTAATTATGATAAAAACAGAGTGATCACTTCTACCGAAGCGTTGAATATTAAAAAGATTCCTAAGAAAATGGTCATCGTTGGTGGTGGCGTAATTGGTTTAGAATTGGGGTCGGTTTATGCACGATTGGGGACAGAAATTGAAGTCATCGAATTTGCAGATCGAATCATCGCAGGAATGGACAAAGATTGTAGCAAGGAACTACAACGAGCATTGAAAAAAATAGGCGTAAAATTTTATCTCAGTCATGCCGTTACCAATGTCAAAGCGGCTAAAAATAGCGTGACAGTGGAATACAAGAAAAAAGATACCGAGGACATTTTATCGATCAAGGCAGACTATTGTTTGATCGCCATTGGTCGTCGTCCTTATACGGATAATCTTGGTTTGGAAAATGCTGGCGTAGCAAAAGACGATAGAGGTCGAATTGAAGTAGACGGTCATCTACAAACCAACGTTCCTGGCATATACGCAATTGGAGATGTAGTTAAAGGTGCTATGTTGGCGCACAAAGCGGAAGAAGAAGGCGTGATGGTTGCCGAATTATTGGCTGGTGAAAAACCGCATATCAATTATAACTTAATTCCTGGCGTAGTTTATACTTGGCCAGAAGTGGCAGCAGTTGGTCAGACCGAAGCGCAGGTCAAAGCAGCAGGCATTCCTTATAATGTTGGTAAGTTCCCATTTAAAGCGTTGGGTCGTGCTCGTGCAAGTATGGATATTGAAGGAATGGTCAAAATCATTGCGCACAAAGAAACGGATGAAGTTTTGGGTGTTCACATGGTTGGACCACGAGTTGCAGATATGATCGCAGAGGCGGTAGCCGTCATGGAATACCGAGGTTCC
>CALKJE010000029.1 GCA_937995675.1 uncultured Saprospiraceae bacterium | reverse complement strand
GTAAAACTTGTAGCGGTGATGGACGGACACAAGGAGACGATACGATTGAAATCGAAATCCCAGCTGGAGTAGCAGAAGGAATGCAGTTATCCATGCGTGGAAAAGGAAACGCAGGTGCTAACGGAGGACCAGATGGAGATCTCCTCGTTATTATCGAAGAGAAGCCACACGAGGAATTGCAAAGAGATGGAATGAATATTATTTATGAACTTTATTTGAATTTCGCTGATGCGGCTTTAGGTACTTCCGTAGAAGTCCCAACGATTGATGGTCGAGTAAAAATTAAAGTTCCAGCAGGTACCCAATCCGGAAAGATGTTCCGACTCAAAGGCAAAGGACTTCCATCGGTACAACAATATGGTGTCGGTGATCAATTGATCAATACCAATATCTGGACGCCTAAAAAACTCAGTGATAACGAACGGTCTTTGCTCGAAAAAATGCGTACAATGCCCAATTTCGATCCGAAGCCAGGAAAATCGGAAAAAGGTTTTTTTGAACGAATGAAAGATTATTTCGGTTAAAAACCACCAAGTAAAATAAAATGGATCAACTGTAAAATTTCAGTTGATCCATCTTTTTTTTTAATAACTTTATCTACTTATAGAACGGCAATTTTAATAACCTTTATTTAAATCCAATCCCCTTGAGAAAAAACATTGCTTTCCTGATTCCTGTTTTCTTCATCTTACTTTCTTTTATTGGATGTGGTAAATCATACTTTTTTTCTGAAGTAACACCTATTCCAGAACAGACTTGGACGTACGCGAATATCCCCGAATTTGAAGTAAACGTAGAAGATGTAACTGCGAAGTATAATCTGCTTTTAGATATTATTCATGATGCAGATTTTCGTTATCAGAATATTTATATAAAATTTCATGCGACTGATCCGACCGGAAGTGAGACCATTACACAGGTCCCGGTTGACCTTGCTAATAAAGGAGGTGTTTGGTTTGGAGATTGCGACGATGAATGGTGTCATTTGGAAGGTTTTTTACAGAAAGGCTTACAGTTTTCAAAGGCGGGTAAATATGTTTTTAAACTAGAACAATATATGCGAATAGAGCATTTGGAAGGCATTCAGTCTGTAGGTTTAAAAATTGAAAAAATAAAATAGGTCTGAGGTTCGTTTATAATGAAGTTGTTTAAAAACTCCCAAATTGCCTACGAACTGATAAAATTATCCAATTCTTCGTCTTTTTTTTCGTCCATAGCGCGGCTATGCACTCAAAAAAGAGACTCGACTTGAAGAATTTTCTCTAGTTCTCGGCTGCTTTTGGAATTATTAAACAACTTCAATGTTGAAATTAATTCACCAAAAATTGAATAATTATGAAAAAAATAAAAATACTTTTCTTATTGACTGCATTTTTTACTGTTTCTATGCAAGCGCAAGGCTTAAAAGGGATGCTTAAAAAGGCGAAATCAACCGTAACAAAAGGTGGCTTATCACAAGCAGATGCCGGTAATGGGCTTAAGCAAGCACTAGATTTAGGGGTAGATGAGGCGGTTAGTTTCTTGTCTGCAGCAGATGGATATTACAAATCACCATATAAAATACTATTACCAAAAGAGGCACAAGCTGTTACGAAAAAGTTAAAGTTGGTTCCTGGTTTTAAAGATGTGGAAACTAAATTAGTAGAAAAATTAAACAGAGCAGCAGAAGACGCAGCGTCTAAAGCCAAGCCAATATTTATTAGTGCCATCAAGCAAATGAGCTTTAAAGATGCCATGAATATTCTAATGGGAGACAAAGATTCTGCAACACGCTATTTAGAAAAAGCCACTTACGATCAATTATATACCGCCTTTAAGCCTGTAATTATAGAATCGCTTGAGAAGGTTAATGCCAGTAGCTACTGGAATTCGGCAGTAACGAAATACAATAAGATACCATTCACCAAAAAGACCAATCCTGATCTAGAAGATCATGTGACGCGACAGGCTTTGACGGGTATGTTTGGTTTAGTAGAAAAGAAAGAAGAGGGAATTCGAGGAGATAAATCTTTGAGAACAAATGACCTCCTCAAAAAGGTTTTTGCCAAACAAGACAGGTAGAGACAATTCATGAATTGTCTCCGTTCATTCATTCATGAATTGTCTCCGTTCGTTTGTCCATTCGTCCGTCCATTCATGAAAATTATAAAAAAAGCAGCTGCCTCGTAATCGAAGCAGCTGCTTTTTGCATTTTTTGAAAGTGAGTTTTTACTAAGTATTACTAACCTACTTCAAAAGTTACTTTTAGGTTAACACGGTATTCTTTTACCTTGCCTTTTTCTACGGTTACTGTCTGACTCTGAACGTAAGCAGAACGAATGTTGTTGATAGATTTAGAAGCTTTTTTGATTGCTTTTGCAGTCGCATCTTCCCAGCTTTTTTCTGAGTTAGAAAGGATTTCAATTACTTTTAGTACAGCCATTGTGTGTATAATTTAATCAAAGGATAATTTTATTTAAAACCTTCGAGAGTGATAAAATCGATTTATTTGGAAGCCAGCTCTTTTACTTTTGCAAATAAAATATCCTCATCTCCTGGTTTATATTTACGCTTGTGATACGCAATTTCACCATTTTTATCGAGGACAAAAGTTTGTGGTAGACCATTTAATCCACCAGGAAGAATCTGACGAAATTCTCTGTTCACGTCGTTATACGTTTCCCACGGCCATTTGTTCTCGTTTACTTTACTAATAAATTTAGGAAAGTTACTTTCAAAGTCTGTAGAAATCGCATATAGGTTAAAATCGGCTTCGCTTTGCCAATTTGCATATTTTTCCTTAATGGCCTTCATTTCCATTGAACAAGGAAAACAGGTGGTTAGCCAGAACAATAGAACGGTTGGTTTATCATTTTTAGCCAAAATTTGATTAGACTTCACCGTTTTACTAGCAGCATCTTTAAGGTCAATATCATATGGATAAGCACTTTGGATTTCAGTAGCAGGCCGAGCTCTATTGACAGAATAACGAGTTCGATTGGCTCTAGGTTTAATAATGGTGTCTCTCTTTGTTTGAATGGGTTGAGAGACCACTTTGGCACCGTTTGGAACCATTGCTGATTTTGCCGGAGTTACCGCTTTTTTTGTCTGGTTAGCAGCAGTATTATTTTCGGATTTACATCCAAATAGTAATGCAATCAAGAGTAAACAAAAAATATTTTTCATGAGGTATAATTTTTATAAAAATACAAAGATTTTATTTGAAAAAAACAACTTCAATGTTCTATCACAAGCATCATTCCTTTTTGAGAATATCACTAACTCTATTTAAACTTTCTCGAGCTGGTTTAAAATTTGGATCCATATTAAGTGTCTGCTCAAAATCTTGCTTTGCTTCTGCCAATTTTCCAATAAGCTCTCCAGTAAGCCCACGATAATAGTAAGCCTGAGAATTTGCTGGTTCTGTTTTTACAACTAAATCAAAGCTTTTATAAGCCAAACGGGTCGAATCAAGTTCTAAATAAGCTAACCCAGTATTGAAATGAGCATCCGAGTATCCGGGGTCCAAGAGGATAATTTTTCTATAGGTATCTATGGCTTTTTGCGTAGATCCTATTTGTTGTAAATAATTGGCCTTGGTGTGTAATGCAAAAATATTGGTTGTATCTACTCTTACTGCATTATCAAAAAATTGCACAGCAATAGGATCTTCCCGTTTTTGATACAATTGTCCTAATATAATCCAAGCATCAATCATATCTGCATCTAATTCGGTCGAGAAACGATATGCCTTGATGGCTTCCTCTTCTTTACCTGTCTCTTGTAGGGTCAATCCTCGTAAAAAATAAGTGCTGGCATTCTGAGGATCAACTTTTAATGCGCGATCAAGCGTGTTCATAGCCTCTTGATATTGCTGTAAAATAATATGAAGGTGACTTAGTTTCTGAAGAGAAGGAACATCTTGAGGATATAGTTCAACTACTCGCTGCATAGTCAGTAGTGCTTGAAAGGATTTAGGATATTTTAAATAAACATCTGTCAGAAAATGATGATATTCGATATTGGTAGAGTCCAACTGCATGGCATAGGCCATATTTTGAATAGCTTCATCGTAACCTTGATTTTTAAAATAAACCTGTGCTCGATTAAAGTAGAGCGAAGGATCATTGGGGTTATCTTTGATTTGCTGATCGAGTTTAGCAATTTGAGGAATTTGAGCGACTACTTCAGGTTCCGATACTGACTTGTTCGGTGCGTCTGGTTTGCAACTATGTAAACTACTTGCCAAGATTAATAAAAACAAGCTACCTAATAAATACGTTTTAATACTAACTTTCATAAGTACAAATTTAATCAATTTCGACATTTCTAAAATGCCTAATTTATACCGAAGATATAACAGACTTGTTCAATTGGGAATACTAATCGTCCTAAGTAACTGCTTTTGTCCGCCGGCTGCTGCTCAAATCTGGCCTTGGCTGACTTCAGTATCGGGAGTAGGAAGTGAGACGATTTCAGGAATAGCAACGCGGGCAAGTGACGGACCAGTAATATGCGGGCATTTTCAAAACGAATTATCCATCGGTAATATTTTGGAAACAGCCGAAGGTAACACAGATGCTTTTGTCGCAACGTTAGATGCGGCAGGTCAAGAGCAATGGGTTTTTACCGCTAGTGGTGCTGGTGCTGATAAAAGTACAGATGTATCTATCGATGCTGCAGACAATATTTATTGGGCGGGAGAATATTGGTTTGATGGGACGTTTGGTAATTTGACCATATCGACAACGAAAAGCTCTAAAGCTATCTTTTTACTAAGATTGACCAATACAGGGGCACTGAATTGGATCAGATCCATCGAAGGGACAGGGAATAAAATATTGGGAGCAATGACGACGGACGAAGAAGGGAATAGCTATCTAACTGGAAATTTTTCTGATTCACTTTTTGTAGAAAACACTATGGTGTTGACTGCGACTGCTGAAAAGGATTTTTTTATGCTAAAATTTTCTCCAACGGGAGATTTTCTTTGGGCAAAGCAAGCCGGAATAGAGGGAGAAATTCAACCTAAACGAATGCGTCATCAGAATGATTTAATTGCCATAACTGGAAGTATGCGTGGGCGCTATGATTTTGGTACAGATACCATTCAAAACAATACCAATGACAGCGATGCTTTTCTAGTGGTTTATAATGGAGATGGGACGGTCAATTGGGCGCGTAAGATTGGTGGTGTTAATGATCAAAATGGTAGTGATATTGCTTTTGATAATCAGGATAATATTTATGCTGTCGGAAATTTTTATGGATTGATTCGATTAAGAACAGACCTTGAAATTCAATCTCCTAATTTGAATGATAATTTATATTTTATAAAGTATGATGTCACGGGGTTTCCGTTACTGGCTCGTTCGATAGGAAATCTTGAAATTGAATTATCGGAGTCTTTGGTTTTTACCAATGATCGATTTTATTGGAGTGGTTTTTTTAAAAATAGTTTTTCCGTAGATGGATTCACAGCAGAAGCTACAGGAGGTGCTTTTAATACTTTTATTTTAGAAATAGATACGATGGCAGTGGTAACAGAAATGCACCTTGTGACGAGTCCTGAAACGGTGTTATTATCTGAGTTGGTAGTAGACGAACAAGGGCAAATTTATGGCGGTGGTGCGTTTAATGGAACAGCGACTTTTAACGATCAACTGGATTTAACCACAACTAATGGCTTTGATGGGTTTATAGGACAATTGACACCATTGATTGTGGGAATTGATGAAATGCTAGAACTAGAAAAAGAATTCAAAATATATCCCAATCCAGCTACGGAATTTGTCTCAGTCGAAAGTTCATTGGATGATCTAGAAATCCGTGTCTTTACGATAGATGGAAGAGAAATTCTAAAAACAAAAAAGCGGGTAATTGATTGCCGAAATTGGACCAATGGAATTTATATTTTGAAAAATAATTTTGACAGCTCGCAGTTACTGATAAAGAAATAAACGAGGTAATCAATCATCCATCGCTTCCGCTTCCAAGTCCGTAAATGAATCTACCGCTATATTGTTTTTTACAAAATTACACCACTTACAATTATCTTCTCCACAACCTTCGTAAAATTCTTGCGCCATTATTTTTTCGTAAGAACCTTTGATCAAATCTTTAACGACCTGTACTTCTTGACTGGTGAATTCTACCGACTTGATCGTGAATTTACCTTGATAGTCCGGTTCGAAATAAGCGATGGAACCATGTCGAGCGAAAAACTCATTTTGTGCCGCTTCGTATAATAGTTTATAAAAAATAAGTTGTCGCCGATATAAACCTCCGTGTGGATTCTTCTCTGTAAATTTACTAAAACGACTACTGTTAGGACGTCCAGTTTTATAATCAATGATACTGACAGATTGAGATTTTGGGGTGAAATCAATTCGGTCAATTGTTCCTTTAATTGGAACGCCGGCGATCTCTGTATTCTTAATATAGTATTCTACTAAAATCTTATCTGGCCATTCCGTATAGAATTGATCATAGTACAACTGCAGATGATTGATTCCCATATCCATCCGACGCTTAAACTCAGCAGGTGTAAAATAACCTCGTTGCCGTTGCATCTCTGCTTTAAAAAAGACAATGGTTTCTTCAGCCGTTGGCAATTGTTTTTGTGGATCTAATTGTCTGATTTCAAAAATCTTACTTAATGCATAATGCATCGCGATTCCATAGGATGCCGCTTCACTTTGTACCGCAGGAATCCGTAAAACATGTTCATGATAAAAACCAAGCGGGCAACGAAGAAAACTATTTAGACTGGTTACACTCAACGTAAATCCTTCCAACAAACCAGCAATCGTCTCTTTGTTCTGTTGAGCAATTTTAGGTTTTTCTGTCGTCAGTAACAATAGTAATTGTGCATCAAACATCGCTTCCGCAGGAGGAGATTTATGGACAATTTCGACGCTACCATCTGAAAGAATTTCGTCTATAAATTGTGTTCGTTGTAGCGTTTTTCCGACGTTGGTTTTCGCTGCGTAGGAGATATGTAAAAACGCTTTAGCACGAGTCATCGCTACATAAAAGAGTCGGCGTCGGGCTTCGGTAGCATCCGCCTCTCCAGATAATGTGATTGTGTCTGGCATCTTAAAACGTCGAGAAGCTGCTTGCCGAGATGGCTCCCATTGATCTTGTACTCCGTCAATTAAGTAGACGCGTTGAAACTCCAAACCTTTAGAACTATGAGCGGTTACTAGGTTGACACCATTTTTATGATAAATGGTTTTTTGAATTCTGACGGACAGACGATTGGCGTCCAGTTTATTAAATGTTTCTAGGAGTTCGTTAAGTGTTAAGCGTGGATTTCGATCGGTTTCTTTTTGTACAAAACTAAAAAAGGTACTGATGACTTGGAGATGCCATTCCTTGTCTTCTTTTTTTAATAAACTGGCCAATAGTCCACTTCGATTGATAATTTTTTCAATCAAAGTAAGCAACGGATAGCTGCGATATTGACTAATTAGTTCATTCAGTAATTGAGAAAACTGGATGACTGGGCCGACAGATTCTACGCCTATTTCTCGTAACTTTATTTCATTTCCGATTAGCGTTCTCCAGTTTAGGTCATTGCTGTAAGGTGCAAGATGAAAACTCATTTTTGCCAAATCACTCGGAGGAATTCCAAGAAATTCGAGAGAAAGTATTTTGTACAATAAAAATTCTCCACTATACGGAACTTGATATTCTGCGTTTAAATAATCTAAAAATAAACGCACGTTTAAAATCAATGGAAGATCGAGAATGTTAATCTGTTTACGCGTATTATAGGGAATTTGTTTTTTCTCTAAAAGCGTAATAATATTTCTAGCTTGTTGGTGTCGCGCATAAATAATGGCGACTTCTTCCATTGGGAAACCTTCTTTATAAAGTTGTTCAATTTGGCTAACAAGATCTGCTTCTTCTTGTGCACGATTTTCATAAGCGACTATTTCGGGAAGCACTTTGATATCTGAAAAAAGAGGATGGCGCGCGGTTAGAATTTTGGAAACATTTTCTAGGTTTCGAATAATTCGATTATCGTTGCACTCAATCACGGTTCTAGAACTGTTGAGAATATGTTGAGAAGATCGGTAATTTTCCGTAAGGATAACCAAGTTTAGATTGTCCTTGTATTGATGATAAAAGTCAACTAGATTTTTTAAACGAGCTCCCTGAAATTCAAAAATAGATTGATCGTCGTCACCGACAATAAAAACATTGGGGTTTTTCCAATATTGGATCATCTCTTGGAGTACTTGGTTTTGTGCACCATTGGTATCTTGATATTCATCTACTAAAAAATAAAGGTAGCGTTCTTGGTACGTTCGTAAGAGTGCTTCGTTTTTTTGAAAAGCTTCTAATACCCATAAAATCATGTCGTCAAAATCATAGCGTCGTGCACGCTTCATCATATTGACGTATTTAGGATAGAGAGGCGCTGCTACTTTGAGGTAAGCCATCTTACTGATTGCATCGTCGTATTTCCACTGTTTTAAGTCTCCTTTTTTAAACTCTTTGGTATTCTTTTTATATAAAAAATCAGGTTGATTTGGTAATGAATTGATATGCGCTTCGATCCGTTCTAAAATAAATTCGGGCGACCAGTTTTCAGATTTCATTTGTTTAAACAAATCAAATAGATGTCTTTCATAATAATAAACATCGTTGCTACGCTGCCGCAACAAATGGTCGGAAGGAAGTTGATCAATTAGCTTTCGCAATAATTCTACCCGTTCTAATTCACTGAGTGGTTCGAGTTCGTGACGACCGAAATACTCCATGTTTTCTTGAATCACATTATTACAAAAAGAATGGAAAGTATAGATATGAACTCGGTGTGCTTCGGGGCCGATTAGTTCGAGTAATCGTTCGCGCATAGCATATACGCCTGCATCTGTAAAGGTAAGACAAAGAATATTTCCAGGTTGAGTATCGGTATCTCGGAGGATGCGACCAATACGAGCGGTAAGAATATGTGTTTTTCCAGTACCTGGTCCAGCAATCACCATCATAGGGCCGTCAATTGATTCGACTGCAGCCCTTTGAGCGGTGTTGAGCGACGTCAAGTGACGAGTAAATTTTTCGGTATAGCGTTGGCGTATTTTATTGCGATTGTTGGTCGCCATATTTTTTTTTACGAAGATACGGAATTTAGCGCTTCTGGTTGAAATTTTCAGGAGCAAGCGGAGATTCGGTTTCGAAACCAAAGACTTCTATCGTAGATTCTTGGCGAGTTATCATCTTTTATGTTGTAGGTAGTATTGTCTTGTAATTTTTTTTTATTTGAAAAGCAGTTTCCTCATTTAGCAGTTTTTACTTTTGAAGTTACTTTTGAAGTTGCTTTTGAGGTTGTTTTTGAAGTTTGAAAAAGGTCAATCCTAATGATTGGTATGTTTCTCAAACCACTGATCAGATTCTGGACTTTCTGTTTTCATCCAGCGATCCCAAAAAGTGAAATATAGGCCGAAATTATAACGAAATTGTTTGTGATGTAGATCATGATGCGTAGCGCCGATAATCCACTTACCGAGCCAATGTTGATTAAAAGAAGCAGGATAGATTTCTATTCCGGCGTGGTTAATAGTCGCAGAAATAGTCATGATGATGAGAAATAATAATAAAACACTGAGATGCATGGGTAAAAAGACAATCAATACTGGAATCATCAGTGCTTGCAGAATAGATTCAATTGGATGAAAAGAAAAGGCCGTAAAAGAAGTTGTTTCGATACTATCGTGGTGCCATTTATGAACAAGACGATAGATCTTAGGTCGATGCATCCAGCGGTGTAGCCAATAATAATACGTCTCATGAATCAACATGGCAATGAAGAGACTTACTGGAAGATACCAGAGTGAATAAGCAGACCATTCTAAATAAATACCTGTATATCCAGCTTTCCAGAGGATCAATAAAATGGTACCAGAAAGCGCAAAAATAAAAGAGGTGATTGCTGAACGAAGAATTTCTGTACGAAATTGTTGAACTTCTTTTGGTTTGAAATTGATGACGTTTTTCTTAAATTTTTCGCGAAATAATTTATAGAAAATATAGTGATAAACACCAGAAATCAAGAGATATCGAAAGAAGATAATTCCGAAGGTTGTGATGGTAAATAGGGAAAAATTCCAAGGATTTGTAAAATCAATAGCCAGAAATTCACTCATCTCCTTTTGCTGATTTTATTATTTGAAATGGTTCGTTGTCGACTACAACGGTGGCGGCCTGCAGTAAAATTGCGTTTTAGACGATGCTTGGTGGCTCGACCTTGTACCCGCTTACGCCACATTCGAAAGCTGGAGGGCTTCATTTCTCGGCGCATGATCTCAATGACTTCTTTTTCAGAAACTTGAAACTGAAACGTAATCGCTTCGAAAGGCGTACGATCTTCCCACGCCATTTCTACAATACGATCAATATCACGGAGATTGAGCGGTATACGTTGTTTATTTTCCATATTATTTTAAACACCAAAGACCTAACCTTGTTTATTGACAAAAGGAAATTCATAGAGAATTTATACAAAAGTCGCAAAAAAATAAGACCCTGAGATGAAAAAAAGAGATTTACCAGAAAAGGTATGTCCTATTTGTCACCTATCATTTAAGTGGCGAAAAAAATGGGAAAAGAATTGGGAAAATGTAAAGTATTGCAGCGAACGATGCCGACGGAATCGTTCAACTAAATCAAGCCATACTAATCTTTGAACTTAGTCTTACTTGTTCCATCAAATCTTCTTGGGTAAGTGGTTTTTTTACAAAACCATTGATATCTAGGATCTGATTGGCGCGTTGTTGATAGCCTTCACTTAATTCAGTGGTTAGCATGATAAATAGGCAGTTCGCCTTTTTCTCAGAGGGCATTTTCTCGTATTCCTGTAAAAATTCGAAGCCATTCATTACTGGCATATTGATATCTAAAAGGATTAGATCGTTAGATCCAGAGAATACATCAGGCGTATTATTAATAAGGTCGAGGGCAATTCGTCCATCTTCTGCAGTTAAAACACGATCACAGATGTTCCACTCTTCGAGATAGTATTTATGCAGGTAATTAGTAGCATTATCATCATCAATCAAAAGAATTGTACCAAACATTATTAAGCATTTTTAGTGATTATTGGGGTATATAAGCCTGTATGACCACTAACACAACAAAAATAATGCTAATATTAAACCTTATTGATTTTTATTATGCTTTATAAATTTTATCTATATGAGTTAACTCGAAAATCTATGATTTTTTACCTGAACGTTCGCTGTATTGCTTATTCTTTTTGACAGGATTCTCATGCATTTCGTGATAAGATTTTCGTTGTCGAGCGATATCAAGCGCCAAAAAGACGGCATTTCTGAATGAACTTGGGTTTGCGATATCTTTTCCGGCAATATCGTGAGCGGTTCCATGATCAGGAGAAGTTCTAATTCCATCTAGTCCTGCTGTGAAGTTGATACCATTTCCAAAAGATAAGGCCTTAAAAGGAACCAGCCCTTGGTCGTGATACATAGCTAGAACGCCATCGAATTTTTTATACATACCATTTCCAAAAAAGCCATCTGCTGGGTAAGGCCCCATGGCACCAATCCCTTGTTTTTTCGCTTCGATAATCAATGGACGAATGATGTTTGATTCTTCTTCTCCAATTACGCCACCATCTCCTGCATGCGGATTTAGACCGAGTACAGCAATAGCAGGTCGTTCAATACCAAAATCTATTTTTAGGGTGCGATTAAAAATAGACAGTTTGCGTTTTAGTCGTTCTTTGGTAATCAGAGGTGCAACATCACCAACGGGAACATGGTTGGTAACCAATCCCACTCTTAGGTTCTCACTACACATCAACATCAAACTTTCTTTAGCATTGAAGGCATGCGTCAAAAATTCGGTATGTCCTGGAAAACGAAATCCGGATAATTGCATGGCTTTTTTATGGATTGGAGCGGTTACCAGTGCATCGATAACTCCTGCTTTAAGATCTTTGGTTGCTTGATCGAGAGACAGACCTGCAAAACGACCACCTTGTTCGGTGACGTTGCCGATCTCAATTTTTGTATCCTCGTTCCAGCAGTTCACTACATTGATTTGATCCTTCTTAAAAGGTTCTCCTGGTCCGATCCCTGCAAAATTAAAATCATCCATTGAGATCATATTTTTGTGGTAGGCAACGACCTTAGATGATCCATAGATCACCGGTACAAATTTCTCTCTGATTCTTTTATCAATGAGGGTTTTTAGAATAATTTCTAAACCGACACCATTCATATCCCCAATACTAATTCCTATTTTAATTTTTTCCATAATTTTAATAATTCTTTAAAAAGTCATACACTAATCTGACACCGACACCGGTACCTTCTTTGGTCCGATAACCATCTGCAGCTTTGAGATAAGCAGAACCCGCAATATCAAAATGCAACCACGGAAAATCGATAAAGTGTTCTAAAAACTTTCCAGCGGTAATCATCCCAGCACTTGGTCCTCCAAGGTTTTTAATATCTGCAATATTTGATTTTAATTGGTTGCGATATTCTCGCCATAATGGAAAACGAACCAAACGTTCATAAACATTAAATCCACTTATTTCCATTTTTTTGCAAACTGAGTCGTCTGCTGTACTCATGTAAGAAATTCCTTCTGGTCCAATTGCTCTAGCGGCTGATCCTGTCAAAGTCGCGAAGTCAATTACCAATTCTGGTTGATATCTTTTGGCGTAATGTAAGGCATCTGCCAATACTAGTCTTCCTTCAGCATCTGTATTCAATACCTCGACCGTATCGCCACTAAACATCTCAATTACATCTCCAGGAACATACGCATCTTGTCCAGGTCGATTGTCCGTAGAAGGTACTAATGCAATGACGTGTAAAGGAAGTTTATTTGCAGCAATTGCGACCATTGATCCAATAACAGTAGCAGCACCGCCCATGTCACTTTTCATGAAATCCATGGAGTTAGCGGTTGGTTTGAGACTTACCCCTCCGGTATCATATACGATGCCTTTGCCGACGAGTACGATTGGTCTTTTATTTTTTGCTTTGGTCGGTTTCCATTCTAAGATAGAAAAAGTAGGTGGATCATTACTTCCTCGATTGACGGCGAGTATCCCACCCATTTTTAGTTTTTCAATTTTCTTTTTACCAAAAACAGTAACTTTAAAACCATATTTTTTACCAAAAATTCGAGCTTGGTTTGCTAGCTCAGGAGCCGTTAAAAATGAAAGTGGTTCATTGACTAAATCACGTGCATGAAAAGTCGCACTGACAATATTTTTGAGCTCCTTTACTTGAACTTTAGATAAATCTTCTTCCATCACCTTGATAGACTTAAGGCATTTTTGTTTTTCAGATTTATCCTTGAAATATTTTAAAAATTGATAATTACCCAACGCTAATCCTTCTACAAAATCTCTAAGCATATTGTCTGGATGGACGTTAGAGATAACGACTGATTCAATTTTATAATGATTAATAGTAGTGAGTAAATCATTGCCTGCTAGACGAACATCTTCTCGGTAAGTTGCTTCTTCTTGATCTGAGTTTAGAAATTGAACAATGAGATTTCCTTTTTGGCGGGGAATAAAAACAGAGTTGATGTCCTTTTTGGCAGCCTTTTTTATATATCCAGCTCCCTCTGCATTGAGTACTTCACTAGCCCAATTGAGCTTTTTACGGTCGGCCAGTAAGATGAGTGTATCCGTTGATTTTATCGATTTTGTTACCGAAATATTGGTATTCATCCGTTTTATTTAAAATTAAGGGCTATTTTGCCGTAATTAACTCATAACTCAGTTCACAAAGATAACTAAAACTTGAAGGCAAAAAAATCCTACGGTCAACACTTTCTTACCAACGAAGCAATTTGTATGGAAATCGCAGATAGTCTAGCGAAAATGGATCAATATCCACTGATTATCGAAGTGGGACCAGGTCAAGGTATGTTGACTAAGTATTTATTAAAGAAAGAACCAGAATTGATTGTCGTAGAGGCAGATCGAGATATGGTGCGGTATCTGCAACAGAATTATCCTGAATTGAAGCAGCAAATTGCTCCGGCTGATTTTCTTAAATTGGATTTGGAGCAGTTGAGTTCTGGACGTAGTTTTGGGTTGATTGGAAATTTTCCTTATAATATTTCGTCTCAGATTTTATTTAAAATGCTGGAACATAAAGCCTTGATTCCCGAAATGGTAGGGATGTTTCAAAAAGAAGTTGCACAACGTGTTATTTCTGCTCCGGGCAGCAAAGTTTATGGTGTAATTAGTGTGTTAATTCAGGCTTATTATTCTGGAGAATATTTATTTGATGTAGGTCCAGAGGAATTTAATCCACCGCCTAAAGTGCAGTCAGGTGTTATTCGATTAACTCGAAAAGAGAATCAAGATTTAGGATGTGATTATTCTTTATTTCGGAGAGTGGTTAAGCAAGCCTTTAGCCAACGACGGAAAATGCTACGCAATACGATGAAGATGTTTTTAAATGGCGATCCACTGTTAGAAGATGATCTTTTTAAAGAAAGACCGGAACAATTATCAGTAGAAGCTTTTGTGAAATTATCTAATTTGATCGCAGAACGAGAAAAAAAATAAAACTCCTTTATCAATAGTATTTTAGATTGGAACTAAAATGAATAAAATCTGTTGAAAGAGAGGAGATAATATTTATCTATTTATCATTACAATTATTAAAAAATGAGTTTAGAAACGAAAATTATTGCTGATTTAAAAGCGGCTATGAAAGCCAAAGACAAAGTGAGTCTAAGAGGTATTCGTGCTATAAAAACAGCTTTAATGAACTTAAAAACGGACGGTAGCAACACAGAAATTACCGAACAAACCGAAATTGCATTATTACAAAAAATGAAAAAGTCGCGAATGGAATCGCTCTCTATTTATGAAGAACAGGGACGGGACGAACTAGCGGCTACAGAAAAAGAAGAAATTGCAATTATCGAAAGATATTTACCAGAGCAAATGGATGGTGCGGCACTAGAAAAAGTGATTGGTGAAATTATCGAAAAAACCGGTGCTAGTTCTATGAAAGATATGGGTAAAGTGATGGGAATGGCTAGCAAACAATTAGCTGGTAAAGCAGACGGTAAAGCGATCTCAGCGATCGTCAAACAATTACTAGGTTAAGAATTTTTTCCTAAAAAATATTAAAAGGATTTTCTCGGGAATACCCAAGAAAATCCTTTTTTGTTTTTTCTAAACCTTTGTCGACTTCACCAAACTAAACCATCCGCAACGGCTCTAGCGCTTCAAAAATTTCATCCAATTCATCAAAAGATTTTAGACCAACTTTCTCTTCTTCTCCACCTGCTAAGCTAATTCCCATTGGTTGAATTTCTTGGGTAAGTTCTTTTAGTGAATAAGTATCTGTGCTAGTTCGAATAAAAATCGGGAACTGCTTTGCTAAGCCGCTCAACCAACTGATTGGAAATTTTTCTTTGAAATTATTAATTGAGGCATTTCTTTCAAAATCTAGAATAAAATATTCTACTACTTCATTAGCTTTTAAAAGTTCAACCAATGCATCCGGTTCAAGATGCGCTTCCATCACAATATTCATAATAATTGGAACAGAAAGCTGAAGTTCAGATAAATTGGCAAATCGAGAAACCTCCACCCCATCAAGGTCTAATAATTTGACCGACTGACGGATAAGTTCTGCGTCGAGACCACTGAATTCTCCGATCATTTTTGGGCCTTCAACCCACTCTTTTATGGCTGCCATTTGTGCAGGTGTTACAACGTGATCTTGACCCGGTTCAAGGCCAAATCCTAGCCATTCAACCCCCCAAGCGGCAAAATATCGAGCATCGGTAAGATTGGTGATTTGGCTAGCTTTTATTTGTGGATTATACATTTATCTAGTATTCAGTTTTGTGTAAAATTGATTTTATGAAATTTTATTTTTAACTTAATAAACTATAATTCGATTTCTAGCGTTAAAAGAGCATGAAGGAGAAACAAACGAAATTAAATGATATTGGGCATAGTATTTGTCTTTTTTGTAATAACACATACCTTTTCCTCCCTACACAACCAACCTAGTTTTTAATAACGTTTTCCTTTCGAAATCATATAGTATCTTAGTCGCCGTAAAAGTAATCAATCTATTGCACGGACTAAAATTCTATATACATGAGTAATGAAAATTATGTTGAACAAGTTTATTTTTTAACAAAAAAAATTCCTGTCGGAAAGGTAACTACTTATGGGACCATTTCGAAATTTTTGACGCTAGGCTCTGCTCGTATGGTAGGCTGGGCGCTAAATAAAAGCTTTACGGTCGAAGGTGTCCCCGCACATCGGGTAGTAAATCGAAAAGGCGAATTAAGCGGCCGTAATCATTTTGCGACGCCTACCCTGATGCAGGAATTATTAGAGAAAGAAGGAGTTGCTGTCAAAGATAATCGAGTGGTTTCTTTAGCAACGCATTTTTGGGATCCAAACTTAGAACTTGATGACTATTTTGACTAAGTAGTGTACTGTATAAAACTACGGTAGGCTGCATTTTGAAACCGAATGGTTGGTCTTAAGGACAACTGTCAAAACCTGTTGGCTTATGAATATGCAAAGAGTTAGTCTAATCGTAGTGAGTGTTTTATTACTTTTCATTGGTACCAGTTCTACGAGTACTGATACCATTTATTGGACAGAAGATTATAAATTGACTTGGAACGACTTTCAAGGTCGTCCTGATTATAATATAAAAACAATTTCTGCCCTTTCTTCTTCTGGTCTTATGCATTCAAAAGGATGTAAGAACGGCAAGATTATTTACGAAGTAGTTTCTTATTTTGAGAAAAAGGAAAGTTGGGTAAAAGCAGAAGCTTATACTGATCATCACCTCAGACACGAACAACTTCATTTCGATATTACGGAATTATACGCCAGAAAACTACGGCGAGCTTTATCAGAACAAAACTTTAAATGTGGTCAAGAGGATGCTTTCGAGTATTATGTCAACCAATTTATCAAAGATTGGCATGAGGTACAGCATAATTATGACTCTACTTCTCGACATAGTATCAATCGTGAAGTTCAAGAAGAATGGTCTAAAAGAATTGAAATAGAGCTGCTATTACTTGATGAGTATCGGAGTCGATAATGAAATTTACAGCTTCTGAAGGCTCAAATAGGAAATAAACACTTATTCATACAATATGTATTTGTTAAATTAAGTTAAATGGGTGTTCATCACGTACATTAATCTAATTATTTAAACTAAAAAGCTTATATGAAGCAAAAATTTACACCAAATCATTTGATTAAACACATTTACAAAGAAACAACGGTCACTGAAACACTGGAAATTAACGAAGCGCTATTATCAAGCTTCAAACTAAATCAACAGTATCAGGAATTATTGTTCGCTCAACGTCAGCTACCTAAAGTAAAATTTGATGCTAAAAAGAGTACGCTCAAAAGCATTCTTAATTACAGTAAGCAAGCGACGCTAGAAACCTACTAAACGTTTCAAGCGTTTAATCAAAGAGAAAGCCCTTTACACTAATTGTGTAAAGGGCTTTTAGTATTGTGTTTGTTTCGAGTGGCTAATAAATTTTCTTTAATTCCAGATTTACTAAGTCGTGCGCTCCCTCCGGTCTCTTTCTCCTGCGCAAATCTGGAAGATGACCGACTGAACCCGACGAAGGAAGGCAACGTACAACAGTACGTTGAAGGAGGGAACCGCGGAAGCGGATGGGCGGCAAAAACGCCACTCTTCGTATGAGGCTGAATTTTACCTATTGTCTTTCTATCTTTTATATTAGGTATTTTTTCTCCCCACTTGTTCTCCAATCAAAACCAACCCTTCGAGTGTCAGCTGCCTATTTTTTTGATCAAAGACGCCATCTAAATCTTTCAATACATCTGATAATCCACCCGTAGCGATGACTTTAGTATCGGCACCTAGTTCTTTTTTTATTTGTTCTACTAGATATCTCACCATTCCTGTATACCCGATGGTAACACCAGCTTGAATCGCTTCGATCGTGTTTTTTCCTAATGCGGTTTTGGGTACTTCCAATGGTACTTGTGGGAGCTGAGCCGTATGTTGCAATAAGGATTTGACGGCGGTTTTTAAACCGGGTGCAATTGCTACACCTGCCAGCTGTCCATTATCTAAAATGCTAGTAAAGGTTAAGGCAGTACCGAAATCTATGACCACACATTTTTGTTTAAAGTAATGATAGGCTGCTACGGCATTAGCGACTAGATCTGCGCCAATTTCTATTTTATTAACCACCTCAATATCCAGATCGTCATAGATTTCTGAGTTAACAACGATTAGCGGTTTGTCGCTAAGCTGATGCAAGGCAGCAACAATTTTTGAGTTCAGATCAGGCACTACGCTGCTAAGAACGATTTGCTCAATATCGGTAATTTTTAACTGGGCTTCTAAAAATTCAGAAGCAATTCGGTAAGACCAATTCTGTTGATTTAGCGCATCACTAGAAGGCATGCGCCAGATATGTTTTTGAGTATTACCCTGATAAATTCCCAGTACGGTATCAGTATTACCACAATCAATCACTAAAATCATTCGTATTTATTTTATCGTTTATTTGGTAAACATTTTTTAGCTTTAATGTTCTAGAATTTTTCTAAATTTTTCTAGCTTTTAAAACCTTGCTGTAAAAATAAAAAACATGTCGAATACTCCATCAGAAATACAGGCCTTTCCCACAACCAAAGTACGGAATGCTTTTCCATCATTATCGAAAATGCATAAAAATAAGCCTTTGATTTATCTAGATGGTCCAGCAGGATCACAAGTTCCAAAATCGGTTATTGCTGCGATAAGTGGATATTATGAAAACTCGAATGCAAATTGTCATGGCCACTTTATTACGAGTCAAGAAACGGATCTAGTGATTGATGAAACAAGAGAAAAAATGGCCACTTTTCTAGGCGCTAAAGGACCAGAAACGATTTCATTTGGATCGAATATGACGACACTAAATTTTGCCTTAGCGCGAGCTATAGGACGCTACTTTCAACCAGGAGATGAAATTATTATTACCCAATTAGATCATGAATCTAACCGAGGTCCGTGGCTATCATTGCGAGAAGTAGGCATCATTGTACGGGAAATACGGTTGCAAGATAATGGTACATTAGACTACGATCATTTTGAATCGCTACTGAATGAAAAAACTAGATTGGTGGCCATCGGTTATTCTTCAAATATTTTAGGAACCGTAAATCAACTTTCTAAAGTACGGAAAATGACTTATCAATACGGGGCATGGATGTTAGTGGATGCCGTTCATTATGCACCTCATTTTTCTATTGATGTGCAAGCGTTGGGTTGTGATTTTTTACTGTGTTCCGCTTATAAATTTTATGGCCCTCATGTCGGATTTTTGTACGCACGTCCTGGGTTGTTAGATCAATTGCCAACTGATCGCCTTCGTACTCAATACCAACAAGCACCTCATTCGATTGAAACGGGTACGTTTAATCATGCTGCATTAGCGGGAGTTTCTGCTGCCATTGATTTTATAGCCAGCTTAGGGGAAGGCAAAAAAATGCGAGAAAAACTGATCACTGCGATGCAAGCAATTCAAACCAAAGAACACTTCTTGGCAGAAAGATTATATGATGGTTTAAAAATGCTAAAACACCTAGAAATAAAAGGTCCAAGTTTTTATAAAAAACATCGAGCTCCAACCATTTCTTTTTTACATAAAACTAAGACCGCTTCTGAAGTTTGTAAAGAACTTGCGGAACAGGGAATTTGTGCTTGGAACGGTCATTTTTACGCAATCCGTGCCGCGGAAGTAATGGGTTTGATGGAGCTGGGAGGACTGACCCGAATGGGAATTAGTGTTTATAATACGGAAGCAGAAATTGATCAGACACTAGAAATCTTAAGTGGGTTGTAACTCTTTGGTATTTTTTAAAAAGATAGATAAAGCTTGATTAGAGTTCAGTTTTTTTTCGAGATCTCTCGTTGAGCGTGGCGTTTTTGCCGCTCAACTGCTTTAGCTATCGCTCATGGATCTCCTTCGTCGATCTCGCGGGGGCCTTTTTCAACGTACTGTTGTACGTTGCCCTCCTTCGTCGGGTTCAGTCGGTCACCGTATGAATCTACATAGAAGAAAAGCGACCACAGGAAGCGTTCGGCTAAGTAGATTCAGAAGAAAAAAATTAACAGCCACTCGAAATAATAAATCCTACTTGAAGGACCAATCGTATTTATTGATTCCTTTGATCGCTTCGGTCAGTAGTGCAATCGTAGCTAAGATATCTTTTTTATGAGCCATTTCGATGGTTTGGTGCATATTACGTAGTGGGATGGAAATTGCTCCAGCGATAGAACCATTTTTTCCGTAACGTTGTAGACCGGCGGTATCCGTTCCACCTGCAGGAAGAATTTCTGGTTGCCATTTAATTTTTTTCTTATCTCCAACTTTTTTCAAATATTTCACCATTCGATAATCGCAAATAGTAGAACCGTCTTTAATTTTTATGGCCGTTCCCATTCCTAGTTTTGTGATCTTTTCATGTCCTTGAGCACCCGGTACATCAAATGCGATGGTAACATCTAGTCCAAAACCAAAGTCTGGATTAATTCGATGTGCTGCGGAAATTGCGCCACGTAAACCTACCTCCTCTTGGACGGTAAATACTGCGTATAAATCGTAAGGGATTTTACGACCTTTCAATTTTTTCAATGTTTCTAATAAAATATAAACAGACAAACGATTGTCCATAGATTTGGAGTTGATACAATCTCCCATTTCGATTAACTCTCGTTCACGCGTAATTGGATTACCAACTTCTACGATCTTTTTTACTTCCTTAGCAGGACGTCCCGTATCGATATAATATTCAGAAAGAGGAATAGGTTTTCCTCGTTCTTCAGCGGACATTAGGTGAATAGGTTTACAGCCCATCACGCCGATAATATCTTTGGTACCATGAACAATTACCCGTTGAGAAGTAAGCGTTTTAGGATCGAATCCTCCTAGTGGATGAAAACGAATAAATCCTTCATCATCAATATGACTGACCATAAAGCCGATCTCGTCCATATGTGCAGCTACCATTACTCGTTTATCTTCCGTTCCTTTTTTGACGGCAATGACACTACCCATTGCATCCGTATATACTTCGTCAGCTAGTCCTTTTAATTCTTTAAGAATGAGTTCGCGAATTCTTTGTTCAAACCCAGGTGCACCAGGAGTTTCGCAGATCTTTTTTAATAATTTAACATCAACCATATGATCGGTAATTTTTTTGCAAAGATAGGGTTTATCTAGTGAAAAAGAAATTTCGAGTTTTTGGACTGACTTATAGAAAAGGTAAGGATTTGATTTTTTATGAAAAAACAGGCTACTAGTCTTTTCTTAATTTTTATAGGGTGTAAAATTTCTATTATTTTGAATGCTATTTTTATAAAAAAGAATGAGGAAAGTATATTGATTTTAGGAACAAAGTCTCTTCAATCTTGTTAAGTTTACATGCTAAATTTTGCATAATCCTCTTTACAAAAACAAAATAATGACCGCACATATATTAACGATTGGAGATGAAATTCTAATAGGACAAATTATCGATAGCAATTCAGCCTGGATGGCAGAACAACTCAACTTGCAAGGTATTCGAGTCACGAAAATAGTTTCTATTAGTGATACAGCGGAAGCGATCCGAGAAGGGTTGGATGATGCTTTTAAAAAAACGGACTTGGTATTGATGACAGGCGGTTTGGGGCCAACAAAAGATGATATTACTAAAAAGACTTTAGCAGAATACTATGGTGTAGAAATGTCGTTTCATGAAGAATCTTTTGAGCGATTAAGCGGAATGTTTGCTCGTTGGGGAAGAGAAACCACGCCTGCACATCGCGAGCAGTGCTTCATGCCTGATAATGCAAAAATCTTAACCAATAAGGCAGGTACCGCTCCAGGAATGTGGTTTGCTAACGAGAGAAAAGTAGCCGTATCCATGCCTGGTGTTCCTTACGAAATGAAATACCTAATGGAGCATGAAGTGTTGCCATTAATTGCTGAAACTTTCCCTGGAAAACCTATTAGTCATCGCACGATCCTAACAATTGGAGAAGGGGAATCACGAATTGCTCGCCGAATTCAAGATATCGAAGAGAATCTACCTGACCATATTAAATTGGCCTATCTCCCTAATCTAGGTCAAGTTCGACTGAGATTATCAGCAACTGGAGATAATCTTATTGAGTTAGAAAAAGAATTAGAGGCTCAAATAGCCCTAATCGAAGCACGTATCCCTGAATTTGTATTTGGATACGAAAAAGATACAATTGAGAAGGTAATGGGAGAGTTATTATTAGAAAATAAAAAAACTGTTGGTACTGCGGAGAGTTGTACTGGAGGATTAGTAGCGCATCGCATCACGAGTATTCCTGGATCTTCCGCTTATTATGAAGGGAGTGTTGTGGCGTATAGTTATGCGCTGAAGGAGAAATTATTGAACGTTGACCCAGCAGTACTGGAAAATCATGGTGCGGTCAGTGAAGAAACCGTTAAAGCGATGCTAAAGGGATTATTAGAAAATCTAGGTGTTGATATTGGAATTGCAATTTCTGGGATTGCTGGTCCAGGAGGAGGAACACCCGAAAAACCGGTAGGGACGATCTGGATTGCCGTAGGCGACAAAAATAAGGCGAATACCCTGAAACTACAACTGGGTAAGAGCCGTTCTAACAATATTAAATATACTGCCACTAAAGCTTTGGATATGGTTAGGCGATTTCTTCTGGAAAACGCATAAGTTAATTCAAAGCTCTAATTCAAAGCCACTATATCTTATAAATAATATTATTATTTGTTTATTTTTGTGGCAAATAATAAGTGGTCTCAGAAAATTGAACTAATTAACGTGTTCATTTTTCTGTGTAAACCATTTAAAACCAAATTAATCAAGATCAAATTATTGTACAATGGCTAAGGTAGAATTGGTAATGCCCAAGATGGGAGAAAGTATAATGGAAGCTACAATCCTAAAGTGGCATAAAGAGGTAGGCGATCAAGTAGAAATGGATGAGACCATTTTGGAAATTGCGACCGACAAAGTAGATACCGAAATTCCAGCTCCAGTAGCGGGAACGGTTCTAGAAATACTACACCAAGTGGACGAAGTAGTCGGAATCGGAAAAGTTATCGCTGTTATCGGTACCGAAGCAACCGCAGATACAGCTCCTTCTCCAACCGTTCAGGAAGCACCTGCAGCGACCAATGGACAGGCGGCCAAAGCTACAAGTCCTTCTCCAAAGGCAACACCAGCTGCAGTTACGACACCAGCTGCTGTAAGTAACGGAACTCGTTTTTATTCTCCATTGGTGAAAAATATTGCGAAAGAAGAAAATGTAGCGATAAATGAACTGGAGACGATTAG
>CALKJE010000028.1 GCA_937995675.1 uncultured Saprospiraceae bacterium | reverse complement strand
CCAAAAGTGAATGGTACCATAATCATCTGCTTCATTATTGTTTCCAATAAAATTATCATAAGTGATAGGGTCACCAGAATCCCAAGTATTGGTTCCTTCTGTTTGGTAATCACTCAGGCCGATGAATAGAATTTTATCAATTTTATCAACGATGAATTTATTTTCTTCTTCCGAATCAATAGAAACTAAATGGCCACCTAATTGCACTGCAGCATCACTAGCATCTTGCCAAGATAATTGGAATTCAGATTGTAGATATCGATGTCCGTTGTATTCTCCAAGAAAGATATAATCTTGAATATTGGTTGTACAATTGCCTTGTGTTTTTTGCGCCATTACTTCAAAAGAGCAAGTGGTGGAGTTGCCACAATTATCACTAATGGTATAAGTAATAGTTTCAGATTGACCATCTGTGAAATTACTGCCATTGGGCGGACCAGCAATTTGTTGTAGTATAATTTCTCCTCCTGAGCAAGTAGTTGACGCAGTAGGCAATTGCCAAGTGACGGCGACAGATTCATCCATTTCTGGAATAACAAAATCTTGAGAACTACCACAATCTGCTAGTAAAATAGGGTTGTTGGTATTGTCAGCTTCAACGTTAATTTCAAAATAACAAGTATCTAGATAAATTGTGCTATTACAATCTAATCTAACCTCATACATTATAGTGGTAATTCCAATTGGAAAAGAGGAACCACTAAGGCCTCCTGCTATTTGTTGAATATTAACACTACTGTTTTCTGAGCAATTATGGGTTACTTGAGGTTCACCAAAAGATACTACACGTTCACCGGTTCCTGGAGATTCGATGACTTCTATATTGTCTGGACAGAGAATTACGAAATCCGGATTGGGAGGTGGAGCTGGCATAGTGGTAAAGCTTTGTTCTGGACATCCGACTGCTACCGCGTATTCATTGTATGGCGTGATATTTACAAAATAGTCCGTGTCATATGCGAGTTCATCAAAATATAAATGAGTCTCAATTACATCTGTATTTACTACATCATGTCCGCCAGGTGTGGTGCCTACTTGAACATAATATCCAAGAATGTTATCCACGTCTAGCCAGATCAAAGGTGTATTGATCATTACATCCGTTAGACCATCTGGAGGCGTCAATATTTCTGAACAATCTGGAATGGAAACATCTCCTGTTGTAAAGATAATTGGTTCACACTCATTCAGGGTATCACCTACTACTTGAATACGTGCATAATAAGTTGTGTTGTGTGTTAAGTATTCAAAGATGTAAAGATTTGTATTTCCAAGATAAAGACTATCTATAACTTCTTTTCCATTCGGTGTGATGCCGAGCGATAAATAATAGTTTTCATCTGGTTGACTTTCCCAAATGAGGTTGTCGTTTATGTCCACGTCATTTTGATAAGGTTCGGGATATAAGATTGTGGGACAATCGTTATTGTTGAATGCTTCTGCGTTTGTATGAATGCTTAATACTAGGCATAGCAGTAGTAGTAAATGAGCTCTCATTTTGTTTAATTTTTTATATGCAATAGGATTGGTTGAATAAGGTAGGACAGTGCTCAAGTAGTCAAACTACTGTGCAAGGCGAACTATATTCACGAAAGAATCAATTAACTTAATAAAGGAATTGACGAATTGAATTGCGAAATAATAAGGAAAGAAAAGTGAGCGTCCATGGTGGACATGGAGAAAGTGTAAAATATTTCATTTTTGTTTATTTTAGAATGATTCAAAGGTTTCTAAAAAAGGAGTTGTTAACTCGAAAACTTCTAATGATAGATTCAATTAAAAGTTTTACTATGTGTTTATTAAGAAAAAAATATGCCAGAGTTTAGTTTTTGCTAAAAAATAACAGAGGCTGTATAACAATTTATTATACAGCCTCTCTAAAATTTAGGTCAATTCTAAAATTGAAATTACTGTTTTAGATATTTTACAGGAGCGTTTGTATTGTAGAAAACAAAGGACCAAATGTCTGCTTGTTCATCAATAATTTTTGAAGTAGGCTTGCCTGCTCCATGACCTGCGTTGGTTTCAATTCTAATTAAAACAGGATTCTCTCCTTGATGGACTTCTTGTAGTTTAGCTGCAAATTTAAAGGAGTGAGCAGGAACAACTCGGTCATCGTGATCGGCTGTCGTAACCATGGTTGCTGGATATTCTGTGCCTTCTTTTAGATTGTGAAGTGGAGAGTAAGAAAGCAGGTTTTTAAAATCTTCAGGATTGTCGCTACTTCCATATTCTGGAATCCAACCTTTACCTACAGTGAATTTGTGGTACCTCAACATATCCATCACACCAACGGCTGGTAATGCCACTGCGAATAAATCGGGTCGTTGAGTCATTGCTGCTCCTACTAGTAATCCACCATTTGATCCTCCAGCGATTGCTAGTTTATCTTTGCTTGTATAATTGTTACCGATCAAGTATTCTCCGGCTGCAATAAAATCGTCAAATACGTTTTGTTTATTTAATAGCATTCCACCCTTATGCCATTCTTCACCATATTCTCCGCCACCTCGTAGATTCGGCATAGCAAAGACACCTCCGTTTTCTAATAATAAAATTCTTGAAGTACTAAAGGATGGAGTAAGGCTAACGTTAAATCCTCCATAGGCGTAAAGATAGGTGGGAGCGGTTCCGTCTAGTTTTAGATTTTTAGCGTGAACAATAAACATCGGGACTTTGGTTCCGTCTTTACTGGTATAGAAGATTTGTTTTTCAATATAATCTCCTGGATTGAATTTTAATTCCGTTTTGTAGAATTCTTCAGAGGTACCATTTTTTACATCATAACGAAAGATAGTGCCAGGATAAATAAAAGAAGTAAAAGTGTAAAATAAAGTATTGTCTCCTTCTTTTCCGCTAAAACCAAAAGCAGATCCGAGTCCAGGTAACTTCATTTCTTTTTTATTACTACCATCATAATCATATTGATAAATTCGAGTTGTTGCATCTTGTAGATAACTGGCAAATAATTTTCCACCGCCGGTGGAAACTCCTCGCAATAAATTTTCTGTTTCAGGAATTATTTCTTTCCAGTTTTTCTTGTCAGGACTCTTGATGTCCAATTCTATCATTCGATATTTGGGTGCATCAATATCTGTTTGAATTAACATTTTATCACCGATATTGTGAACTACGGAACTCTTGTTTTTATACCCTTCAAAAAGCGTAATAAATTTACTATCTTTTTTATCTAGATCTTTATAGTAAACGGCATAACCATCAGTCCCTGGAGCTGCATACAAAACGAAGAAACGCTGGTCTTCTGTCACGCCACCATAGTGGTACATGTTAGGGTTTTTTGGATCTTCATATACTAACTGATCTTTAGATTGGTCTTCTCCTAGTTTATGAAAATAGACACTATGGTTACGGTTGTCTCCAGAAAATTCAGCACCTTCCTTTGGAGCAGGGTAGCGACTATAAAAGAAACCATCGCCTTTCCAACTAGCACCAGAAAATTTCACCCACTCGAGTTCGTCGGATAATTGTTTTTTAGTGGCAACTTCCATTACATAGAATTTTTGCCAATCTGATCCAGCATCTTGCCGAGAATACGTTACATACTTGTTGTCGTTTGAAAAACCAGCCAAACTAATTGCAGTTGTTCCTTCTTCGGAAAGTGCGTTGGGATCAATAAAGACTTCTGGTTTGCCATCTAATCCTTTTTGATAATAAATAACGGATTGATTTTGTAGTCCATCATTTTTATAAAAAAAGTAGTAATCCCCAGCTTTGAATGGAGAAGATAGTTTTGGATAATTAAATAATTCCTCGTAGCGTTCACGAATTTTTTTTCTGAATGGAATCTGATCGAGATAACCTTTGGTTACTTTATTTTGTTCGCCCACCCAGGCTTTGGTATCGTCTGCATTATCATCTTCTAGCCAGCGATATTCATCTTTGATATCAGTATCATGGTATTTGTCTACTTGGTCGACTTTTTTAGTAGTGGGATAATTCACAGGTATATTGGCATTTTTAGCAACAGTTTCCGTTTCCGAAGTTGCACAATGAGAGAAAATAAAAATTAAGATTAAACAGTAGAGTGTACTTTTCATGGTTGCAATTAATTTGGTTAGGGTAATGTTTAGTAACGATGACTGTATGTTTTAGATTATTCGTCCATTACTAGCCTAAAAATACCAAACTTATCTATAAAGTTTAGAATCAAATCAGTTAAATAAAAAGTTAAGTTTTATAGGAAAAATTCCTACCTTTAATTAATACATCAGTAATAAATGAAAAGAGGAGTTTTTATACTAATAGTTTTTGTTTTTATAGCGAACACATGGTTAGCTTCTGACCTGTATGCTTCCCTTCCTCCTGTTGAAATTTGTGATAATGGTCTTGATGATGACGGAGATGGTCTGATTGATTGTTACGATCCGGATTGTTGCGGTTTTAATGAATGCGATTATGCTTATTATGATCCTTGTGCATTAGAATGTGTCGAGGCATTTACCCCTAAATCTATTTCTGTTACGCGTGAATGGACTTCATCTGATGACAACTGGCATCCTTATAATACGCCAATTGTGATGGATTTTGATGGAGATGGAGAAACAGAAATTATAGGAAACAAAGGAACTTGGCAAGGGTTGATTGAATATAAAAATTTACTCATATTAGATAGTTATGATGGCTCCATAAAAGCAGAAATAGAAACGCCTTGGTTTCGTCATGTAGGTTCTACACTTTGTGCAGGAGATGTAGATTTAGATGGTGCAAGCGAAATATTTTTTAGAATATCTGGAGCATTTAGAAATGATGAATCGATTCGTGGCAAAATGGTTTGTTATGAGTTTAATGGAAATTTTTATGAGCAAAAATGGATATCTTCTGAAGTTGTTGCAAATGGAGTTCCTTCGTTAAGTGATGTAGATGAAAATGGAATACCTGAACTAATTCTTGGTAAGACGATCCTAAATAGTTTAACGGGCGAAATTCTTTTAACCGGTCCAGAAGATGGCGGAGATGGAAATGGAATTTCAATTGTTGCCGACGTACTTCCAGATGAATATTGTGGTTACTGCAAAGGCCAAGAACTCGTAGTCGGTAACCAAGTATATGCTATTTATCTTGATGAAAATAATTCAGCTGATAATCGATTGATTTTGGCTAATCAAGTATTCAGTGGAAGCGGAAATCAGGGCGATGGATTTACTGTTTTAGCTGATATGGATTTGGACGGCGATCTAGATGCGGTAGTAAATAGTGCCAATGATGGAACGACGACGACACTCTATGTTTGGGATCTTCAGCAGCCAATTATTATAGATCATATAACGATTTCGGCTACGACGCAAGGACACGCTTCGATACCTGCGATTAGAGATATTGATTATGACGGAATTCCTGAAGTTGTCATAAGTTCTAGTAATTCTTTGCAATTATTTAGTTTTAAAAATGAGTTTTTTGAAACTGAATGGCAATTAAACACCAGTGATTGGTCTTCTCGATCAGGGTCTCCGCTTTTTGATTTAAATGGTGATGGATTTTTTGAACTCCTTCATCGTGATCAAGAGGTTTTTAGAATTATCAATGCAACGGACGGTACTGTATTATTTGCAGACTCTTGTCAGTCAAATAATCTATTTGAATATCCGGTGATAGTAGATATTGATGAAGATGGTGCTGCTGAAATTTTATGTTCTTGTGAAAATGAATTACGGTCATATGGTAGCGCAAACATGCCTTGGGTTTCTACGAGATACATTTGGAATCAGTACACTTATCGGTATACAAATGTAAATGACGATGGAACTATTCCTAGTCTGACGCAGCTACCACAAATTCCAGATAATCGGTTTAATGGATCTTTATTACAATACTCCAATGAATTTGAAAAATCGCTACTCTCAGTTGATTTAAATTTAGACACTACAATTCAAGTAGGTCAATCGGTACTTTTAAATCCAGTAGTGCAAGCCAATGATCCAGTTCGATTTTCATGGTCTCCAATCGATTTTTTAGATTGTGATAATTGTAGTAGCGTAATGGTAACACCGGCAGAAAATCAAGAATATAACTTAATCGTAACCAATACTGATGGATGTACAGCAACAGGTACTGCTAAAATTCAATTGGTAAATTGTGGCGCATCAGAACTAGCTATCCCAAATGCATTTACGCCAGATAACGATGGACATAATGATGTTTTTGAAGTTTACCTAAAGCCGACTATTAATCCAAAAGGATTTATCAGGATTTTTAATCGATGGGGCAAGATTGTTTTTTCAGCCAATAATCTTGACGCAACTTGGGATGGAAGCGTAAATGGGAAACTAGCAGCTTCAGATCTTTATTTATTGCAAGTAGGCTTTACTTGTGATGATGGTATTCAGGAGGTTATTAATGGTGAGTTATATCTACTTCGGTAGATAAAATTTATGAATTGTATCAATCTTCTGGAATATCATATACTTTCTCATTCGATGTTTTTTCAACGCCCATTTCTTCTAATTGATCCATCATGTCTATTGACTGATCCCAAAAGTCTTTGATAATCGGTTTAATTTCGATAAATACATTTTGTGCCTGACCAGGAAATTCTTTTACATAGGCATAGGTCATAGATTGGCGTTTGGTCGCATCATCGATTAGATGTGATTGTTCTAAAAACCAAAGTATATAGCTGTATAGCAAAACCATGACTGCGGCAGTTATAAAGCCTCCCATGATTTGATTGATGATATTAATATTGGCAGATTGTAAAATGCTTTCAAGTCCTTTAGCAAACATTCGAATTAGAATCATCACAATGGCAAAAGATAGGAAGAATCCAGCAAGAAACATCAGTGGTTTATCTTGTCCAGTACTTTGTTTAAGAAAAGTGGTCATTGGTCCAGCGAACTTAAAACCAGCCATAAAACCAAAGACTATCGATAAAACGGATAGAACTGTCTTAATAATTCCTCGTGTAAATCCGATGAAACCTCCAATCAGGACCATAATCCCGAACATAATATCAATTGCCATAGTAGTTTGTTTTTGTGGGACTGTTGACTAAATATTTCATTTTTGCCGCCCGCACCTCGGTCCTAAAGGAAGCCCAACCCGCTGAAATATTTTACGGAACAGTCTCTTTTTTATTCTAAAACTGAACAGATCTCCCAATTGGCCTTTATCAAAGATAATCTATTCCAGTCAATAAATCCAACAAACCAAAGCTGTTCTAGGTTCGATTACAATATTTTCAGCCCTGTTTTTGCAGAAATTTTCCAAAAAAGCCCATCATTACTCGATACACTTCAAACTTGTTTTCCTCATTATGGAAACCATGTCCTTCGTTATATTTGACCTTATAAGGAACTTCGATTTCTCTGGCTCGCAATGACCGAACGATCTGATCGGCTTCATCGATATTTACTCTAGGATCATTGGCTCCTTGAATAACGAGCAAAGGTGTTTTGATTTTATCTGCATGTAAGGCGGGAGAATAAGCTTCCATCATGGCTCGATCTTTTTCTGGATCTCCGACCATGGCATACATCATCTCTAAGTATGGTTTCCAGTAAGGTGGAATGGTCTGTAAAAAAGTCAATAAATTAGAAACACCTACATAGTCTACTGCACAACAATATAAGTCTGGTGTATAAGTAACTCCGGCCAAGGTCGCATATCCTCCATAACTTCCACCGTAAATCGCAATTCGTTTTGGATCCGCAATTCCTTCTTCGATTAACCAGTTGACACCATCGGTGATATCATCTTGCATAGACTGTCCCCATTGTTTAAAAGATGCTTCCCAAAACTGACGACCATATCCTGTACTTCCTCTAAAATTAATTTGTAATACTGCATAACCACGACTGGCCATTAATTGAATCTCTGGATTAAATCCCCAAGTATCACGATGCCACGGACCACCATGAGGATTGACAATGACCGGAATATCTTTTGGTGTTACGTTTGGCGGTAACGTGAGATAACCATGAATTTTTAAACCATCTCTGGACGTAAATACAATGGGTTGAACGCTGGCCATATCTGCTTCGTCAATCCATGGACTCACTTCAGAAATCAAGTTAAGCGTATCGGTGTTTTTATCATAAAAATAATAAGTTCCTAAAGAACGATCGCTGACCGTACGAATGATGTATTTATCTTCGTCTCGATTTTTACTAACTAAATAAACTTCGTAATCTCCTAATTCTTTTTCTAATCGCGCTTGTAGTTTCGCCCGTTCTTCATCTAAGAAATGGTAATGGAATTTATCGGTTGTATAAGTTGCATGGGTGAGTACTTTTCTCTTACGAGAATAAGAAAGTCCTGAAACATCTACGGACTCATGTTGAAAAATAGGAGCACCAACTTCTTTTCCTGTTTTTAAATTAAAACGAATAATCACTGACTTATCTCGACCTAAGTTAGAACTAACGAAAACAATATCTGGATCAGAAAAATCAAAAAAGAGTGGGGAGATACTTTCTCTAAAATCGGTCTTAATAACTTCTCTGAAAGGTTGATCTTCATTTTCTCGATACATTAAAACGGTATTCGTTCCATCTACAACTTTACTCGCCAAACGGAGCTTTCCTTGATGATCAGTCATCCATTGATCGAGTGGTTCCATTGGATTGCTATTTTCTGCTAGTTGGATCAACTCACCAGAATTAATATTTAGTCGATAAGGATCAAAGAGTTGAGGATTGTTTTTATTTAAACCAATAATGATTGCATCTTCTTCGTCTTTTAGATCATCGATAATTTGGATCCGGACTTTATCAAACGGTGAGAGGTCTTTTGAATTTTGACCATCCTTGTCTACGGCTAGTAATTTAAAATTTTCATCTCCTCCGCTGTCTTTAATAAATAATAAACGGTTATTGTTTGCCCAAAAATATCCACTGATGTCTCGTTCTGTTTCGTGCGTGATTTGTACAGGGGTGCCGCCACTAAGTGCCTGGGTAAAAATATTCTTTCTACCATTCACAGGGCCGAGGTAGGAATAATGCGTTCCATCTGGAGAAAGCTGATATCCGGTCTTTTCTGGAGTTCGAAAAAAGTCTTCCACCGCATATTTAACGTCTGCTTGATCGTATTTAATCCATTTTTCTAGGGTGGTGGAAGGAGTTGGTAAAGATGTGTCACCAGGGAGCTGAGTAGTTGTATTATTCATTAAATTATTATTTTTTTTAATATGGCAGAGTTTTTGTGCGTTATATTGGTGATAAAGTGCTTATAATTAGTGGCTAAAATATAACGTTACCATTACTAATGTTAAATTAAACCCAAAATAAGCTGTTCACACCTTAATAGACTGATTTTACCCGTTTAATTTTGTATATTGTTCTTTTTATATCAGTTTGATACAACTTTTTGTCAAAAAACAATATTTAATATAAAACCAAAGATAGTTCTTGTTTTAGATCTATTTCAAATGAAAACGGTAAAAACGCCCTAACTAGGGCATTGTTTTATTTTGCTTAATTTTTTTTACATGAAAGCATTTATAATAACCCTAATTACCTGTTCAACTTTTTTAATAGGTAATGCTCAACAGCTACCAAAAGTTTTTTTGCTAGGAGAATATGAAAAAGGATTCGATGAACTAACAAAAAAGCATACTGATATGCTGTTAACCGTTTGTAACGATGATATGACGGAAGCCTTTGCGAAATGGCAAGATATGCTTATCAGCATGGAGGCCCATGCTCAGGATGTGAGTTATGATCTAAAAGGCAGTAAAATGTGGTTCAATATCTTTTGGTCCCCAGATGGTCGTATTAATCACATTGCTTATTATCTTAAACCAAATTCTAGGAATTTAGACCAAGATAAACTAAAACTGTTTTTAATCAGTTTTATGAATCAATACAACTTGCCGATTTCCTATAACAAAAACTTTTCTCATTACGGCAGTGCCTCTTTTCCAATGGTTACTCCTCGCTCCGGTGCAGAGTCTACTTCAAAAAAAAAGGAAGCGAGCACCTTGGCCAGAGAAAATAAAGTAAAAGCGGGTAACGATAAGAAATAACTTATTGCCAATAATTAACACTAATACCTCGTGTTAATTCCAAAATAGTCAGCATCTTTGATCTTCAAAATGCTGACTATTTTTTTTGCAATTTTTTAAAATATTTTCACCAAAGTTTTATGTATCTAAAGCCTTGTCATACCTTTTATTTCTGTTTTATTCTTTTCTTACTTAGTGCCTGTAATAAACCGGAAGAGACAGAATTGCCTTGGAAGGAAATCGCTATTCCAACGACTGATCGACTCGAAGGAGTCTATTTTTTAAATGATACAGTAGGCCACTTAGTGGGAGGAATTCCTTATCAGACAGGTATCCATCTGGAAACATATGATGGTGGCGAAACGTGGTCGTCTACCAGTTTTTCTAATTTGATATTTGATTTTGTTCCGTTGGATAATGGTGAAGCAGTGCATACTGGATTTTCAGGATTGCGACGAAGAGTAAATAGAGAAGAAAATTGGTTTGTTCAAGGGTTTCCGACTTTAAATGGTGTACCACCTTTTAATGCGGTTGCGGCTGGTGCTAATGGTGATCTTTTAGTAGGTGGTGGAATCGCATTTAAAGATGGAATTCTAATACGGATGGACGAAAATTTTGAGGTCTTAGCTTTGGATTCTTTTCCAGCTGAAATTAGTGATGTTACTTATCTAACGGAAACAGAAGCTGTTGCTGTTGGTTATGGAATCGTATTGCGTTCTACGGATAGTGGTAATTCTTGGACGAGACTACCTGTTTATGATGACTTCTTTAAATCTGTTCATTTTCCTACTCCTGAAGTTGGATACATTGTAGGTTTTTCTGGTTCTATTCTTAAATCTGAAGATGGTGGATTAACTTGGTCTGCTCAAAGAGATGGTGACCGATTGACCGTATCTGATAAACCTTTTAGGTCGGTATTTTTTATTGATGAGCTAGAAGGATTTATTGTAGGAGATGATGACATTTTTTGGATGACTACTGATGGCGGAGACAATTGGAAAATAATAACCAACCTTCCTGATCGTAATTTCTACGATGTCTTCGTTCAAAATGAAAAAATCTATATCGCCGGAGATCAAGGAACACTTATCCAAGTAGAGCGGTAGATCTAAATTTTTAAACAATTTCCATATTCAATGGAGTGAAAAAAATCAAGCGCAACTTCAACTTCAAACACTTTTATCGTTTTTCTTTTTCGAGTCTTGTATCGCAGTATTGTTCTTTATTTAACAGCTTTTGCTTTTGCGCTTGAAGTTGCCTTTGCCTTTGACAAATAAGCATCTGGAATTGTTAATCTTAAACACTTACCAAACAACCACTCTTTTCACCACTTTCATTTTTTCATTTTCGACGACGACTTGGTAAGTACCTTTCGGTAAATTTGGATGATTAATTTCTTGCATAAGCTGTCCAGTAGAGAAATCAGTTTCATTAACATAAACTAACTGTCCAAGTAAATCATATACTTTTAAATAAGTTGATTCTATACTTGGAGTTGCATCTAACAAGACCGTAAATTTTCCACTATTAGGATTAGGGAATACTTCCCAACGATTGATGTTTTTGATGACTGAGGTATTCGTAGGTAATTGATCTACGGTATAATTTAGCGTATCTGAACCACAACCATTAGTAGCAATTAAGGATACTTCGTAAACACCTGCTACGTCATATGTGTGGGTTGGACCTTCTTCTGTACTCATATTTCCATCACCAAACAACCAGAGATAACTGTCTGCATTGATAGAATTATTAAAAAGAAAAATAGTCAAATCTGAATCGCCCACGGTATAAAGTGCTTGTGGTGGATCATCTGTAACTTCAATATAATTCTCTTTAAATTTTGATCGATCTCCTACATTTGTAGAAGCAGTCAATTGAACAAAATAGCTTCCTGTATTTTCGAATACAACCACTGGATTTTGTTCCGAAGAGTTGTTGGGTGTTCCACCTTGGAATTGCCACCACCAACCAGTGGTGTTTTCTGAACTTTCATCTATAAATTGAACGGTCAATGGCCCACAGCCAGATTTTATGTCCGCTGAAAAATCAGGGAAAGGAAGTACGTTGTCTGGGTTAATGATAATCGTCTGCACGATAGTATCAGCACCACAACCATTATTGACAATTAATTTGATGTCGTAAAATCCATCAATATTATAATCATTGGTTGGATACTTTAACGTACTCATATTTCCGTCTCCTAAATCCCATTGATAACTAGTTGCTGCAATAGATTCATTGACAAAACTTACGATCTCTCCGTTGATCTCTGTTGAGAAGGCGGCGGTTGGTAAAACCTCACTTACTTGTACATAATCGGTTTTAGTTAGCGTATTTGTTCCACTACTGTTTTCCGCGATTAAAGTAACAGGATAATCACCTGCTTGATTATAAACCACCGTAGGGTTTTGTTCAGTGGAAGTAGCGGGCACTCCGCCAGGGAAACTCCAATTCCAACTAGTAGTATTGGTCGTTGACTCATCTACAAAATTGATGGTCATGGGCACACAACCTGCCGTCTGTGTAATAGAAAAATCTGAGGTTGGAGAAATCGCAACTCGATTGGTCTTATCGGTGAAAAATACCGGACGACCATTTAGGTTGATATTATTTCCATTGACCATTTCTACTGATTGAGTAACAGAAAAATCCCAAGTTCTTTTTTCTAATTGGGAAATATTAAAATCAGCTGGAAAGCTAAAACTACCTTCTGCAAACTCTGAATTATCCAAGGTCGTTTCTGCCCAAAGAACATACGTATGATGTCCATCTTTATCTAAGAAGGCTGCACCACGAATTCCATCGGGAAGATTTAATGCCGCTTCTTTTTCTGGATCATAGGTAGAACCATAAAGTAAATCTGAGACAGTTTTATAAGCATCCGCTTGCTGATTTTTAATTTGTTGATAAGGTAAGACGCCAAAAAGACGTTGGAATAAACCCATTACTTGAAACTCAGAAACGGCGTCCTCTAGAAAATGAGACTCAGACATATCATAAATATGCATCGCCTCGATTTCATTTTTCTCGCAAGAGATATATGCTTTGATCAAATAATTAATTTGTAATTCGTCTGATCCGAAGAAATCTCCAAACGGTTTACGAGGCACGGCAATTTCTGTAATGATCCATTTTTTCTTTGGAAAAGTATTTCCATCATAACCATAACTGGCTAGTACATCTTGATATAAACCTTTGGTACGCGCAATTCCATCTGCCGCTCTATCGGTATGTCTTTGGTAAACAAAACTTTGAGAGGCTTCGTCCCATTCACGGACGCTTCCATCAAAATGTGGATAAGCATGAATGGTTACTACATCAAAGTAAGCACCACCACCAAGCGGATATTCTTCGGTTACACTTCCATCTATTGGATTATCGGTATTTCTTAAAATAACATCCATAAAACTTGGATAACCTACACTGGCTAACGTGATATGTGCTTCTGGTTGAATCGTTTTGATGACTTCATAACAAATCCGTAGCGTACGAATATAATGGTACACTGGTGCTCGTAATTTATAGTCACAGGGATCTGGATTGTTATCCCACCAACTACCTTCTTGACCTGGTTCTAGAAATCCTGTCAAAAAAGTATAGTCAAATCCTGGTTCATTCCAAATTTCCCAAAACTTAGTATTATCACCATAGAGATGAACCATCCGCCATAGATAAAGTGCTAATGGATTGTCGTCGTTTACCGGCGTACCATTTTCGCCGTTATCCCAAATCGGAGTATACATGTCGGCAAACATCTCAGATCGATGTTCTGGACAATAATGCGTTGTATCACGATGCTCATCGGAAGGAAAACCAATGATCATAGTATTGTCCTTTAGTTTTAATTTTTTATAATGCTCAAAAGCATCGACTCGAATATCATAGCCCCATTGTTCTAAAAAAGATTCTGGTAGTAAAGGACGAATGGTTTTTACACCAACACCTGCTTGACCAACTTCTGGATTTCCAGCTGAGATATCCGCAAGTTCTGTATCTTTCCAAGGAGGAAAATATCCAAGATTAGTTCCAGGTAAAAAATCAGTTTCAGCCGTAGGGATTCCATCATTAGCCGTTGTTGTAGGGATATTTAATTGATCATATAAAACAATCACATCGGTATGCGTAATGCTTTGACAATCGTTGATTACGGTTAGACGAATCATATAGGTTCCGTCTTCATCGTAGGTATGCGTTGGATTTTCTAGTGTACTAGAATTCCCATCTCCAAATTCCCAGATAAAGAAATTTCCATTTGTACTTTGATTATTAAAACTGACGGTATGGTTGTCTAATTGAAAATTAAATTCTGCGATGGGAGCTGGACTTAGCACTGTAATGTTAAAGCTGCTGGTGTCAGATACTTGACCATTGGTAGCAATTAAGCTAACTGGATAAATTCCAGGAAGTTCAAAGGTTACGGATGGTTCAAATTCGGTAGAGCTAGCAGGTTGTCCATTAGGAAATAGCCATTGATAACTGATTGCATTCTCCGAGTCGTTGGCAAAACCGGTGGTAAGTGGCGCACAGTCACGAATATTTACAATCCCGAATTGGGATACTGGATCTTGAGCAGTCAAAAGACTGGAAAAGACGGTTATAATAATAGATATGAATAGAATCCTTTGTATTGCAATGGCCATATTTGCCTTTTTGTGTTAAGTACCTGATACTTAACAGTCTGTGAAATAATGAAGTATTTAAAAAACTTCAATGACAGCTTTTGAAGTAGGAAACAAAGGGGAGGAAAGGGAGTAACATCTTACTAAAGAAAAAAACGAGCCAACCTTTGATTTTCAAGGTTGACTCGTTTTTATTGTCTTATTGACAAAAACGGTCGTAAGCCATCGCTAGATTTTGTGCGATTGCTTCGGCAGGACTTCCTTCGATGTGGTGACGCTCAATAAAATGAACCAATTGTCCATCTTTAAAGAGTGCAATAGAAGGAGAAGACGGAGGATAAGGGAGTAAATATTCTCGAGCACGCTCTGTTGCCTCACGGTCTACGCCAGCAAATACCGTATAGGCTTTATCAGGCTTATTAGTATGCTGTAAGGACATTTTTGCGCCAGGTCTAGCCATTCCAGCTGCACATCCGCAGACAGAGTTGACAACTAGTACCATTGTTCCTTTTTGGCCATCCAATGCTTGATCAACAGCTGCTGGAGTGGTTAGTCCTTCAAATCCGAAATCAGTTAATTCTTTGCTCATTGGAGCTACTAATTCTGGTGGATACATATTATTTTAGTTTAAAACGATTAAAGTAATTTATTTTGAATACTACCAAATTAGGTAATTCTTACTACAAATTTACCCAAAATTGGTGGTTTCGATCAGATTACTAACAGTCATATGGACTAAAGAGTTTTACTCAATAATTCTTTTCAATAAAAACTTCTGAGAAAACGGATATTTTGATCTAAAATTTGGGATGAAGTATCAAATATCAGACAATTGTCATTTTATTCGTTTGGAGAGCCAAGTATTTTGTATAAATTTAATCTGTAATAGAAGAAGCTATCTAAAGTTATCTAATTAAACAGCTTCGAAAAATAGCCCCATTATGCGTTATACTATCTTTTTGATTTTTTTTCTTGGAGCAATTATAAGCTCTTGTACCAAAGACAAGATTCCAGTAACTGATCCAATGAATGCCCCAGATTGTGATCCCGAAATTAATTATGACAATACCATGCAAGCCATCATCAATGGTAGTTGTGCTATTCCAAACTGTCACGTTAGTGGTGGTGCGCCAGGTATATTTACCTCCTATGATGGCATTTTAAGTAGATTAGACAATGGTCAGGTTGAAGATGAAGTGGTGATCCGACGAAATATGCCTTTCTCTCCAGGAGAACTTACTGAGGAAGAATTTGATTTATTTAAATGCTGGCTAGAAGCTGGTTACCCCGAAAATTAAAATTTATGCGTTTATTTTTTACCCTCTTTTTAATATTGGTTTTTTCTTCTGTCTACAGCCAAGACAAATCGGATATTGTCTATCGAACTTTTAAGGATAGTCGAGTTATTAGTGTGCATTCTGCAGAAACTTTACCTGCTCGTAAAATGGATTTTCGAGTGAGTCATCGCTTTGGAGATTTGGCTGGAAGGAACGGTGGTTGGGAAACTTTTTATGGTTTAGAAAATGCCACAGATATTTTAATTGGATTTGATTACGGTGCCACCGATCGACTTACGATTGGTATAAGTCGTTCTAAAGGAGCAGGACCAATAAGACGATTGGTCAATGGTTTTATAAAATATAAATTGATTGGTCAAGGAATAGAAGGCGGGTCTCCGATTACTTTTACTTTATTAGGTGGTGCATCAATGTCTACTGCTAAAAGAATAGATGATCCTGAGTTGTTAAGTAGTTTTCCAAAAACTGCTCACCGATTGGTTTACAATATACAAGGATTAATTGCACGTAGATTTTCAGAACGTTTTTCTATGCAAATCTCTCCTGGATATATACACCGAAATTATGTACCACAAAATGATGAGAACGGATTGTTTAGTTTAGGAGTAGCAGCGCGGTTACAGATTACCAAAGTATTTGGATTGATTGCCGATACCACCATTCCATTTTCTAGTTTACGAACAACGGATCAAGGATATTACCTGCCTTTAGGTTTTGGTTTAGAAGTTGATACGGGTGGTCATGTTTTTCAAATTAATTTAACGAATACTACTGGTTTGGAAGCCACTGATTATATTCCTAATACACGATCTAATTGGGCCGATGGACAATTTCGATTAGGCTTTACGATTTCTCGATTATTTAATCTTTGACTCGGCCTCCCAGCTCCGGCAGTATCGCAGGAGAGTAGCATCAATCCCGCAAATATCTAATTGTCAGAAATAAATTTTGGTATGAAAAAAATATTTCCCATTATACTGTTGTGCGTTATTTGGTCTTTTATTGCGATGAAAGAAAGTAGAGTAGGAGCGGAGGTGACTGGAAAGACACCTGTCTGGGAAGTACTGAAAGGACTAGGAGAATCGTCCCCCAATCATCAAATTACAGTGCTACCAGAAAAAGCAAGTGTGGAAATCGGACGTAGAATCGTGCACTATGGATCAGCGAAGTCCGTCAAACAACAGAGCGCACATTTCGTTTGTACTTCTTGCCATAATACAGAAAAAGAATTTGCTGATTTACGAGATACAGATCCACAAAAACGATTGGACTATGCGGCAGAGAAAGGATTACCATTCCTTCCTGGTTCACCACTATATGGAGTGGTAAATCGTAATAGTTTTTATAATGGAGATTATGAAAAAAAATATGGTGATTTAGTAATACCCACTAGGAATGATCTGCGAAAAGCGATTCAGCTTTGTGCCGTGGAATGTTCGCAAGGACGTCCCTTAAAAAACTGGGAAATGGAATCTGTACTATCGTATTTGTGGACTTTAGAACTAAAAATGGAAGACCTACAAATTCCTGCTAGCGATTATGGAAAGTATGCCGTAAAGACAGATAATGCCGCCGACTTAATCGCAGAAGTGAAATCTTATTACCATACAGATTCTCCTGCTCATTTTGTTAAGCCACCAGAAGATCGTAAAGCAGGTTATGGACTGAAAGGAGATCCTGAGAATGGTGAGCATATTTATAAATTAAGTTGCCTACATTGTCACGATGATCAACGATATTCAATGTTTGATCTTAATGATGGAAAACTAAGTCGTAGACTTCTAGGAAAACATTTTCCAAAATATTCTTATTACTCTTCTTACCAAGTAATCCGATATGGAGCACCTTCTCATCCTGGCAAGAGCGCTTATATGCCGCAGTTTACTAGCGAAAAAATGAGCGATCAACAAGTCGAAGATTTACGAGCATATTTGACAAAAAAATAGATGTGGCAGTATGGGATATTGCAAAAAAAAGTAGGGGGATGTCGCAAAAAAAAAGTAGGGGCGAATTGCAATTCGCCCCTACTTTTTTTACAACATGTTAATGTTAATTACGCTGCTCGTAATTTATTTAATTTTGATTTACTGAGTTTTTCTTCTGCATAACTTCCCGTTACTTCAAAAGTTTTTAGCTCTGACTGTGAAGGCAATTCGAACATGGCATCTGTCATGATCGCTTCACAAATAGATCTTAGACCACGGGCTCCCAATTTATATTCGAGTGCTTTTCCTGCTACATAATCAATCGCAGATTTAGAGAAGGTAAGTTTGATACCTTCTAATTCAAATAATTTTTGATATTGGCGAAGCAAAGAATTTTTAGGCTCTGTTAATATTCTAGCCAATGCCGGCTTGTCTAAGGGTTCTAGATAAGTTAATACTGGTAGACGTCCGATTAATTCAGGAATCAATCCATAAGCCTTCAAATCTTGGTGGCTGATGTATTGGAGTAAATGCTCACGATCAATTTTTTCTTCGACTGCATTATTGAAACCAATTACTTGCGTGTTTACACGTTTAGCGATATTTTTTTCAATACCATCAAAAGCGCCACCGCAAATAAAGAGAATATTTTCCGTATTGATCTTTACCATTTTTTGTTCAGGATGTTTACGTCCTCCTTGTGGTGGTACGTTAACTTCGGTTCCTTCCAACATCTTTAGCATGGCTTGTTGAACACCTTCTCCAGAAACATCTCGGGTGATAGAAGGGTTATCCATCTTACGAGCAATCTTATCAATTTCATCAATGTAGACAATGCCTTTTTGAGCAGCTTCTACATTATAATCACAAACTTGTAGGAGTCTACTTAAGATACTTTCTACATCTTCACCAACATATCCAGCTTCTGTAAAAACAGTAGCATCTACAACGGCGAAAGGAACATTTAAGAAACGAGCAACGGTCTTTGCTAAAAGCGTCTTTCCAGTTCCGGTACGTCCAACAAATAGGATATTAGATTTTTCGATTTCTACATCGTCCGTACGTGTTTGACGTAATCGCTTATAATGGTTATAAACAGCAACACAAAGATATTTTTTAGCTTCATCTTGACCGATGACATATTCATCCAAATGGCCTTTTAGTTCCATTGGTGTAATGGTGTCAGGAATGGCAAAATCAGATTTAGATTGTTCCTCTTTTTTACCAGAATAAAGTTCTTCTTGAATAATTTCGTCTGCTTGTTCTACACAGACTTCACAGATGTGACCATCAATTCCTGCAATCAAAATTAAGGCTTCCGCCTTATCTCTTCCACAAAAAGAACATCGATAATTATTCTTACTTCTTCGCATCACTAATTGGTTTTAGGTAAACTTAATTGTAGGTTAAACGCCTTTTAGCAAAAATTGTTAAGCTAAAATGAGCGTTGTGTGTTTTTTTTTGAAAATGATCAAAAAAAAAGCCGTTTTGGGAATCGCATAGTCTGCAAAAATAGTCAAACTAGCTGATTTCCCAAAACGACACTTGCCTATGATAAGACAATTAACTCGATTTATGCAGGTTTCTCCTCTTTACGTGGATTATTACGGTCCAATACCTCATCAATCAATCCGTATGCTTTCGCTTCTTCTGCTGTTTTCCAGTTATCACGATCACTATCTGCTGCGATGGTATCATAATCCTGACCAGTGTGGTGTGCAAGGATATCATACAACTGCTTTTGTAGATCTTTGATTAATCGGTAACTAATTTCCATTTCTGTTACCTGTCCTTGCATACCACCCATTGGCTGGTGAATCATCACGCGGCTATGGTATAGACAAGTACGTTTTCCTTTAGTTCCTGCAGCAAGTAGTACGGCTCCCATAGAAGCTGCTAATCCTGTACAGATGGTTCCTACATCAGGAGAAACATACTGCATGGTATCATAAATACCTAGACCAGCAATTACAGAACCACCTGGGCTATTGATAAACATTTGGATATCCCGTTTAGGATCTGTGGATTCTAAGAAAAGTAATTGTGCTTGAATTACGTTGGCGACATAATCATTTACGGGAACACCCATAAAGATAATTCGGTCCATCATCAAACGAGAGAATACATCCATTCCCACCACATTCATTTGACGTTCCTCAATAACCTGAGGAGTAAATGCGTGGATGTTTGGAGCAGAGGTCTTCATGTACTTTTCCAAATGCATACTACTCATGTTTAAATGCTTAGTAGCGTATTTCTTAAATTCATCTTGGTGAAACATCTGATCAGTTTTTTAGGAAGTTGTTTAATAATTCCAAAAGTAGCCGAGAAATAGAGAAAAATATTCAAATCGAGCCTTTTTTTGATCGCATAGCCGCGCTATGGGCGAGAAAAAAGGCGATGAGTTGGATGTTTTTATCAGTTCGTAGGCAATTTGGGAGTTTTTAAATAACTTCAATGTTTAAACAAATGTGCGAATTGAAGATCATCCTCAATTCGCACCATCAATACTATTAATACAAATTAAACCCTATTTGGGTTCATTGTGGATTATTCATTTTCAGCAGCCGCATCTGCAGTTTCTTCAACTTCTGCTTCTTCGATGGTTGGATTTGCATCCGGTCCAGCCAATAATTTTTCTACCTCTTGTACTTTTTCTTTCAGTTCTTCTTCTGTTACTGACTTAGTATTCAACGTAACTTGCTGCTTAATTGATTCAAAAACACGCTCGGAAATTAATTCTTCGTACATCTGATTCACTTGCTGCTTATCTTCCATGAGTCGATTAGCGGTATTGAGGATGATTAATTCATCTCCATATCCACCAAAATAACCTCTTACTCGGTCTTTAAATGCTTCTAATAGCATCTCTTCCGTTACTTCAATCTCGAATTTCTTTTGGATTTCTCCTTTTATGAGATTCCAACGTAAGTTATCTTTTACTTTATCAAAGTCCTTCTCAAGGTCTTCTGATTTTACTTCTGGATTGTTGTTTTTGATCAATCTACGTAAAAAAGCATCAGGAAGATCTACTTTGTTTTGTTCAATCAGTTTTTCTTGAACTTCTCGGAATAATAAACCGTTAGTTTGTGCTTCGAACTGCTTGCCCATTTGCTCGGCAATAAAAGTTCTCATTTCTTCTTCTGATTTGATCTTTCCTTCTCCAAAAACTTTATCAAAAAATTCTTGGTTCAACTCAGCCTCCTGCTTACGAGAAACATCCGCAATCGTTCCTTCGAACATTCTACCTACTTCTGGATTCTCATCATTTTCTTGAATCTGTAATAAGTATTTCTTTACAAACTCCTCATCTTTATTCGCTTCAAGATCATAAACATCAAACTGAACTTTATCTTCTTTTTTCTTACCCATAAATTGATCACGGTAAGTATCCGTGATATCATCCACTAGTACATTAAATGTACATGCCCAACCATCTTTCTTAACCTTATCACCATCTAGCTCTTCGGCATTGATGGCAATAATATCTTTGCTTTTTACGGCATCATCAACACTGGCAGATTCTCCTGCTCGCAGACGTAGATCAGCAATCGTTTCGTCGATCTTCGCATCTGGAATTTTTACTTCTAGAAAATCGTACTTGGCTGTTTTATCTATACCATTGGTAGTAATTTCTGGAGCCATTCCGATGTCAAAAGAAAATACATAATCTTTCTTTTCAGAAAGGTTGAAATCTAACTCTTCTTGATCTTCAGCAGACAAAGGTTGTCCAATAATATTGAATTTCTCTTCAGTTAGATATTGGTGCATTTTATTTTGTAGGATCTCGTTGATGCTATCCACTAGAATTGCCTTTCCGTGCATTTTACGGATAAAGTTGAGTGGGGTCTTTCCTTTACGGAAACCTTTCAATTGCGCATTCTTACGATACTTCTGTAGTTCTGAATTTACTTTAGGGAGATAGTCATCAGGAGTAATGGTAACCGTAAGGGTTGCGTTTAAATTGTCATGATCGGTTTTGACAACTTGAGCCATAGTTTGTTTTTTTGAATTTTTAATAACTAAGATGAGTTGTTTAGAAAAGTAAAGTGGAAGAATCAGAGAATTTCGTTCTAACCTTGTCTTTTTTAAACAACCTTTGGAACAACTTTAATAAGCGCTTGGAAAAATAAAAAAGATGGAGCATCTAAGTCGACAACTCCATCCCATTTATTTGTTTTTGTGTGCGGGTGGAGGGACTCGAACCCCCACGCCGTGAAGCACCAGAACCTAAATCTGGCATGTCTACCAATTTCATCACACCCGCGTGTTATCTAGAATGACTAACGGATGGCCCTTAGTCATTTTTGATGGTACTTTTTATTAAAATAATAACGCAAAAATACTCATTACATTTATTATTTGGATGAAAAGCGATGCAAAGATAACGCTTTTTCTCTTATTTTAAATCCTCTTTTTGACTTTTTCTACTGGAAATGGTATTTTCATGCATAATTATGCAAGAAGTACTTACATATCCGGAACACGAACAGCGTCAAATAGAAGAAGCGTACCAACTTCTACTTGATTCTATTAAGGTAGAGATTGATGATACCGATCGTAAGAATATTCATTCTGCTTATGTGTTGGCTGTTAAGGCACATATCAAGCAACGACGTAAATCTGGAGAGCCTTATATCCTTCATCCAATAGAGGTAGCTAGAATCTGTGCTGCTGAAATTGGTCTAGGACCTACTGCGATCATTAGTGCCTTATTGCATGATGTAGTGGAAGATACCGAGGTGACCCAAGAAGAGATAAATACCAAGTATGGTGAAAAAATTGGAATCATCGTTAATGGTCTGACCAAATTAGATGGTTTATATAATGTTCCTAGTCCACAAGCCGAGAATTTTAAGAAAGTTATCAAAACACTGCTAGTAGATATTCGAGTGGTTTTGATCAAAATGGCAGATCGCTTGCACAATATGCGGACCTTGGGCTCTATGCCTCCTCATAAACAACTCAAGATTGCAGCTGAAACTAGTTTTATCTACGCGCCTTTGGCTCACCGACTTGGACTATATAATATTAAGACAGAATTCCAGGACTTATGTATGAAAGTCACGGATGCAGAGATGTATGAGGAGCTTACCCAAAAATTAGAAGATTCTGAGAAAGGTCGTAATGAATATATCGATCAATTTATCAGACCACTCCGCAAAAGTCTTGATAGCATGGGAATCGATTATCGAATTCTAGGTCGACCCAAGTCTATTTATTCTATTTATAATAAAATCAAAAAGAAAAAAGTCCCTTTCGAAGAGATCTATGACCTCTTTGCGGTACGAGTGATTGTGTCGGTTTTGCCTAAGCTAGAAAAACAAGTTTGTTGGCAAGTCTATTCAATGGTCACAGATTTTTATAAGCCGATTCCCGAAAGATTAAAAGATTGGGTGACGACTCCTAAAGCCAATGGGTATGAATCTTTGCATACGACCGTGGTTGGACCTCAAGGTCGATTTGTAGAAGTACAAATTCGGACAGAGCGAATGGATGAAATTGCTGAACGTGGATTTGCTGCACACTGGAAATACAAAGGCGTTACTTCTCAAAAAGAAAATGTTTACGAACAATGGTTGGATACGGTCCGTGAAACTTTGGAAAGTCAGGATGGAGATGCCATTGAATTTGTCAATGATTTTAAAACTTCTTTATACAATGAAGAGGTTTATGTTTATACGCCGAAAGGAGATTTGATTATACTTCCCAAAGGAGCAACAGCCTTAGACTTTGCTTTTAGTATTCACTCTGACGTCGGTTATCATGCGAGCGCAATTAAGGTGAATAATAAATTGGTGCCAATGGGGTACGAACTCCGAAATGGGGATCAAATTTGGATTACGACTTCTAAAAATCAAAAGCCTAATAAGAGTTGGTTAAAGATGACCGTGACCGGTAAAGCGCGCGGGAAAATTCGAGCAGCTTTACGAGAGGAACGAAAAGAGCAGGCGGCTTTTGGTAAAGAAGCATTGGCTCGAAAATTAAAAAATAATAAAATTGATTTTGAGGAAGGAACAGATGTATTGGTCAATCATTTAAATTATAAAAATCGACTTGACTTTTACTACGATATTTCGACAGATAGTATCAGCTTAGCTACCATCTTTAAAGACTTTAAAGTGGAGGGTGGAAAATTGGTTGTGATTGAAGAAGAGCCAAAAGCGAAAGTCGAAGAAGAAGCTATTCCGATTAAGCGCAAGCGAGCGGAAACAAACTTCAAACCTCGGTTGACCATCAATGGAGAAGAAGGAGATAGCTATGATTATTCTTTGGCTACTTGTTGCAATCCTTTACAAGGAGATCGGGTGT
>CALKJE010000027.1 GCA_937995675.1 uncultured Saprospiraceae bacterium | reverse complement strand
GTTGGTACAGGAACTTTTGAGGTGAGTGTAAATCTACCCAGTCCATATTTAGAAAACTGCGATCCACAAACGGTTAATTTTACTGAATTCTTTACAGATACCATCATTGACTTAGCAGCCAAACCTATTATCGATTGCCCTTGGCTCACCGTCGATATCTCCACCCCTTTTCTACGACGTTGCTTCGAAAATATTTACACAGTCCATTACTGTAATGACGGAACCACCTCCGCTCAAGATGCCTATATAGAAGTTGAATTTGACCCGTTTTTAGAAGTAGTCTCTTCCAGTATTCCCTGGGTTGCCCAAGTTGAAAACACCTATACCTTCGAGGTGGGAACGCTCGATCCTTTTGAATGTGGAAATTTTAATGTCACTACACGAGTAAATTGTGATAGTACGATCTTAGGTCAAACCCATTGTACCCAAGCACATATTTTTCCAGACTCTATTTGTCTGCCAGAGTTTGCCGATTGGGATGGAAGTAGCATTGCGGTAGAGGCAGAATGTGATGGTGATTCTGTCCGGTTTACGATTAGAAATATTGGAAATGGAAATATGTTAGAAGCATTAAATTATATCATTATCGAAGATGAAATAATGGTGCATCAAGGCAACTTTCAATTAAACGCAGGACAGTCTCAAATACTTACTGAAGCCTATTCAAATAGTGGATCCACCTATCGTATCATCGCCGAACAAGCCGACGGTCATCCAGGAAATAGTATCCCAACGGCAGCCATTGAAGGTTGTGGTACCACTATATTCCCTATTGGATTTTTTAATATGTTTAGTCAGAATGATGGAGACTTTTTCTTGTCCATCGATTGCCAAGAGAATATTGCTTCCTACGATCCAAACGATAAGCAAGCTTTTCCAACCGGATATGGAGACGAACATTATATCTGGCAAAACGTCGACCTTGAATATAAAGTTCGATTTCAAAATACTGGAACAGATACCGCGTTCACAATTGTCATTCGCGATACTATTTCGGAACATTTAGATATTACGTCACTGCAAATGGGTGCTTCCAGTCATTTCTATACTTACACCATTGATGGCGAAGGTGTCCTAAAAGTAAGATTTGATAATATTTTATTACCAGACTCTACGACGAATCTATTGGGCTCAAATGGTTTTTTCAAATATAAGATAGCGCAAAAAAACAACCTTCCGATAGGAACCATGATCTATAACGAAGCAGCCATCTATTTTGATTTTAATGCGCCGATTATCACCAACGAAACCTATCATGAAGTAGGAGAACCATTTTTTGGAACGACGGTATTTACCAATGACTTAACGACAAATAATATAAAGCTAAACGTATTTCCAAATCCATTTGCAGACTTTACTACTTTCGAAATTGAGAATCTTCCTGAAGGAAAAACTGACTTTTTACTTTATGATAATTTAGGGAGATTGGTTCGAGAAGAACGGGTTGGAGATGGTAAACTATTTCAGTTTTATCGAGAAGGGTTGGCCGCTGGTTTGTATTTCTTTGAATTTAGACAATCGGGGAGAAGTGTGGCGAGTGGGAAGATGGTAGCGGAATAAGAAACTTTATTTTTTGAGTTCTAATAAATGATAGACTGTCGGGGTTTTCTCGGCAGTCTATTTTTATTTTATAAATCACTTTTTAAAAAATTAAAAAACCATCAATCTCCCCACTTTCCTAGCAGCGCCATTCGTCAATTCAAAAAAGTAAATTCCTGACGTGAGACTTCTTCTTTCAATCGTTACCGTACCTGGACGAACCGTTCCGTAATTTTGCACTACTCGACCGTTTACATCCAAAATATTTAGATGGAAATCGATATTATCAGGATACTGAATCACCAATTGAGTTTGATTAGAAAATGGATTCGGTTGTACACGAATTTCTAAATCATTGGTAAATTCTTTAGTACTGGTTAATAAAATACATTCGCCGCCAATTACCGGAATCACTTGTTCATAATCACTATTGACAATATCACGAATTTCGGAAATACAAATCTCTGTATCTGTCACTGAAGAATAATAAACGCGACAGATGGGTTGTGGAGTCAAAGCTTTTTGTAAAGAAGAATCAGGATAAGAAATACCAATAATTGCTCCGCTAAAATTACCTTGTACCGTAAAAGGTTCTGTGGTCGCATCCGTCAGACTTTCTACATTTGCCATCATGATTCCGCTTATAGAAAATTCATAACCAACCACTTTAGCAGTTTGATTGGTCATTCCAATATCAATATAATTTTCATCAGGGTTATGTCCGATAATATTCAAAGCAACAGTATCATTTGGATTTAAAACTCCCGCAGGAAATTCACAATGTTCGTGGGCTACTCCACCTGTATGTATATGACCATCCGCGTAGTTGACACAATCGTTGATCAACGCGGCATCATAAACAGAAATTCGACCGTCTCCGTTTAAATCATTACAAGGAGTCGGTGTGATATCATTGCCTAAAATTTCGCTTACATAAGCTTCGGCGTCTTCTACTTCTTGGGCTTCATTATTATCTAAATCACCTCGAAGCGCAATACCACCACAGTTGCCTTCACAATCAACGACGGCCAATCCAAAAGGAACGCCAGCACAATCTATGTACGGATCACATTCCGTTTCTACTTCCATTTCTAAAGTACCAGAAGAACGATCTAAAATGATACAAGCAGTTGCCCAATTATTATCTGTTCTTGATTCCGTTTGTCCATTAAAATCTGGTTGATTTAACCAATTGACACGAACGACAATGGTGTAAGCACCATCTGCTACATCGGTTACATCGATCCATTGGCAATCTAGCCCAGCACCATAAAGATCACCACAGCCTGCAGTAATCCCCATATTTCCACAACCGTATTTTGCGGAGCCTCCACCACTACATTCTAAATCAATCACACAAAAACCAGCTTTATGACCAATCGGAATTACATTACTAAAGCTGTCCACTAAAAGGTATTCCGCATAATTTTCATAATGATAATGACCATGACAATTATCAAAACTAAATTGATCATTGTCAGCAGTTTCTTGACCAAGATAATAATCGAATTCGCCAATATTTTTAAAATGAGTGGTAAATCGAACAATATCCCGCAATCCATATCCTTGTAGACACCCTTCATCGATAAAGCAATTATCTTCCGATGCAAATTCTTGATCGAGGTAAAGGGTATTGCGAAGAACGTCTTCTTGAATTTCTAGGTCTGGTCCTTCCGGACAATTCGGGTCTCCTGGCGCTAAACAAGAACCATCATCAAAGGTTGCTACTGCATTATAATTACAGCTCGAAGGATCCGTACAACCCATCACTGGACCTTCGTAAGTAATTTGCCAACTAATATTTTGGGTACAATCATTATTTGCACTACCTATTCGGATATAAATAGTAGAACCGACTTCCAACAATGCATTTACTTCTGCTTGCAAATCACAACCACCTTCATTATCATCATAAAAAATAGTTCCTTCATTATCATCTGGAGGTAAAGTTGAAGGACATTCTCCATAGACCCAAATTTTGGTATCACAATCATTAAGACCACAAGTAGAAATTAAAAACTTACCAGTGGTATCTGTGGTAAATTCGTAGTAAGTATTATTCTCTGCTAGGTAAATATTATCGAGTTCCGCTAATATTCCATTATCACAATTCTGGCCGGGTGAACAAAGAACGGTACTAGTTTCTGAACTACCGAAAGTTCCACCGAAGGCCACCTCTACCCCTTCCACTTCTACATTATAAAATCCAGGATCAAAAATCCCATCGCCAAAATCATCATAGATGGTAAAAGAAACACAATCATCTGAAGGAACACAGTACGTCCAAGTATAAAGAGAGTCCATTACCGTAAGGTCACCTTCTTGAATAAAACCAAAAGTATCGGTGATACCTATCAATTGCCATGAGGTTTCATTAAAATACTGATCCGTATGAATATTGATGGCAATAGCAGTACTATCAGAGCCACATTGAGCAATGATTTTCTGGCCAAAGACAGAACAAAACAAGAACAGAAATGTCAAAAGTAGGTTTAGTCTCATTTTAATAACTTGAACTTCTAAAAAACTAGAAGGCTTGTGCGGTTAATTTAATGATGTTGTTTAAGAATTATAAAAGCAGATGAGAACTAGAGAAAATGTTTTAAGTCCCCGCCTGACCAATGGTCAATCGGGCAGGTAGCCTCTTTTTTGAGTGAACCCCGAAAGCCTTCGGGATTGACAAGAAAAAAAGCGCCTGTCCCGAACTTGATTCGGGGAAGAGTTAAATCATTTAATCAGTTCGTAGTCAATTTTGGAGTTTTTAAACAACTTCAATTACAAGTTATGAAAAAAGAAGCGATTTTAAATAAATCCATACGACAATATCCACCTAAAATCTAGTCGATTGGTTATCTTTGGCCAAAATAGAAAAAATATGAAACTCAATCTTGATTTAGCAGTACCGAGTAAACCAGAATGGATTGCTGCCGTGATGAACGATTTCCCTTCCTTTTTGCAAGATCATCTTGATTGTGAACGCAAAGCCAGCGCCATGGCGATGAGCTTTGTTGCCAAATATCCAGACCGAACCGCCATCATTCCTGATTTGATTGCTACCGGTATCGAAGAACTGGAGCATTTTCAACAAGTGTATGAACTCATGGTCGCCCACAACGTCCCCATGGTCCACTCCATCGGTGCAGATCCTTATCTAAAAGAACTATTAAAACTTTGTCACTCGGGACGAGAAGAACGGTTTTTAGATCGACTGCTGGTTGCTTCGGTGGTTGAAACCCGCGGTGCGGAACGATTCCGGATGGTTTCAGAAGCGCAAGAAACGCCAGACTTACATCGGTTCTATAAAATCCTGTGGGCTTCAGAAGCTAAACACGGACATATCTTTGTTAAGATGGCGCTAGAATATTTTCCCGAAAAGCAAGTCTATGATCGCCTAGGTTGGTGGGTAGAAAGAGAAGGGGAAATTATTGATGGGTTGGAGATTCGAGCGGCATTGCATTAGGGAGGAATTTGAGACTTTATGGGATCGGTTGAGAGATGGACTTATCTATCTGCATTTTCTATCAGACTTACTTTTATTTAAGATAATTTGTGTTTTATTTTTTATTTTAAAAACATTTTATTATTTTGCGTGTAGGTTGTCTTAACTAGTACAGTAGGTAAGGCAAATGCAGAACTTTTTTATTTTGTGATTTCACAGCGCGCTTATTTTTCAGATTTTTTACATAACTAAAGTGGGACTTTGTTCTGCATTAGGGTGGCGAAGCTGTACAAGTTATTGACTTCGTTAGGAGTTTGGTGTTGGTTTTGCTCGCTGCGAGGCGCGCATACACAGACCTTCGGTCAAACTTAGAGGGTGGGCCCACCCAACGGGTGTAGTGTGTTATACGCAAATACTGTGTTTTATTCTTTCAAGTCTTATTCCTTTCTCTTCTATTCTCATTCTTACTAATAGTTTTCCTTTGATGAAAAAATCTCAAAAAGACTTAATTACTGAAAATGATTTTTGAAGAATTATTGAAAAGTCTTTATCGGGAAAATGCATTTCCAATCAAAATAAAATACTAGAATCTATTTTTCATAATAAATCTAAAGAAGAATTAATCGGCTTTTGTTACCATGCAACTGAACTTAATAGAAAAGCTTATACTTCTAAATTATTGGCTGCTGTTTATATTGTAGGAGGTTTCACTAGCGATGACTTTTTTCACTATTTTCGATGTTGGTTAATTTATCATGGAAAAACAGCATACTATAATGCCTTATCCAATCCGGATACATTGATTACTGAGTTTAAAAAAATTATGTCCTCAATTATTTAATCGATTTTGGTTGAACCAATTAAAGCAAAGAAATTTATCCTAGATAAGGACTTTTGCTTAAATTCATATCACTTAAGATTAATTAGATTCATGAAAGCCAAAAAAAATGGATTGGAAAAAATTTGCAGATCAAATTAATGCCAAGTACGAAGATCGCTCAGATGGGTTTATCGGAGGAGACGTAATTCTAGCATCCATTAATAAAGACGATCGTAATGAAAAAATTCGTATCGAAAAAAAAACAAGAAGAGGCTATGAAGCATCAAGTCATTTTAATATTGAAAAACTCCACCTTGGACTTTCCATAAAAAACAGCAATTTTGGAAAGGCCAGAATTACGAAAAAAACATTCATCAAACGGATAGGAAAAAAAGTCAAAGATCAATACAAAATTGAAGAGAATTCTTTAATTGATTTAAATCAGATTCTAAATACAAAAGATCTAGCCTATTTACTTAGATATCCAAATGCAGAATTTATCCTTCTAGACTCTTCTATACAATTTAAAGCCCAGTCTCTTGGAAAAATGCACGAAGAAATAGATAAAATTTTTCAGGCTATAACAAATTTAAAAAACAGATTAATTGAATAACATTACGAATAACCTCCCTATCACATCATCCCAAAAAACACATAAATCAAAACCGTTACCAGAATCAATCCAATACTCATCACCTTCGTATATTGCCATGGCTCCATCGCCACCGCTCCTACATCTTGAATACGGAAAGGCTCCGTAATTGGAAAGCGCTGCGATACCATCCACATCACCAAAATATTCAGCACAAACTCAATTCCCCATAGATGAACAAAGTGCAAGTCTACCTCAATGATCAAATTTAAAATGATATAAAATAGCAATCCGAAAACCAATCCTGCCTTTGCTCCTTCGGCAGAAATTTTAGGAATAAACAATCCAGCAATAATCACCGAAGCCATCGGAATAAAAAAGATACCATTGAGTTGTTGTAATAATTGATACAGACCATCAGGTGCATTGGCCACAAAAGGCGCAATCCCAATCGCAAAAATCGCTAGCGTAGCAGAAACGATTTTTCCAATTCGTACCAACTTCTTTTCACTCGCATCTGGACTAAGATATTGTTGATAAATATCGAGACTAAAAACCGTCGCTGCACTATTTAAGGCCGAATTGAAGGTACTTAAAACCGCACCAACAACTACCGCCACAAAAAATCCAGTCATCCAAACTGGTAATACTTTTTTGATCAACATTGGATAAATTAAATCAGGCTCATCGTAGTAGGTATTTCCAAAATAATAAAAACCAATAATCCCTGGTAGCACAATCACCAACGGAATTAAGATCTTTAACACCCCCGTAAACAACAATCCTTTTTGCGCTTCTTTCAAACTCACCGCTCCCAATGCTCGTTGAATAATTGACTGATGCATCGTCCAAAAATAAAGTTGGTTGATCATCAGTCCTGTAAATAAAACAGAAAAAGGTAAAATCGAATCTCTTGATCCCGCACCATAAGACGGCTCACTACTGATGACGGCAAATTTCTCCGGCACCTTATCCATCAACAACCGAATGCCTTCTCCAATACTCCCCTCTCCAATATCCCAAAGTGCTAAAAATGGAACGGCCAATCCAGCTGCCAACAATCCAAAACCATTAATCGTATCGGTATGCGCAATCATTTTTAATCCACCAAAAATCGCATAGATACTTCCTAAAATTCCAACCACCAAAATGGTAATAAACAATCCACTATCCCGACTCACACCAAGCATTTCTGAGACACCAAATAAACTTTCAATATTCAACGCGCCAGTATACAACACAATCGGCAATAAAGTGCTGACAAAAGAAACAATCAACAAAAAGGCAATCGCCGTTCGTGTAAAACGATCAAATCTTTTTTCTAAAAACTCTGGAATCGTCGTCAATCCCATACTCAAATATTTAGGAATAAAATAAACAGCCGCCGCTATCAAAGCCAACGCAGAAGTCACTTCCCACGCAATAATAATCGCGCCATTTTTATACGCAGAGCCATTCATCCCCACTAAATGTTCTGTAGAAATATTAGTCAACAACATCGATCCTGCTATCACAAATCCTGTCAAACTTCGCCCTCCTAAAAAATATCCATCTTTACTATTGAGTTGATCTTTGCGAA
>CALKJE010000026.1 GCA_937995675.1 uncultured Saprospiraceae bacterium | reverse complement strand
CCAATCCAACGCCTGAAATAAGTTATGATGTTGCCAAAGCCGCTCGACCAGATAGTATCATGGCGACGGGACGAAGTGATTATCCTAATCAGGTAAACAATGTTTTAGGTTTTCCATTTATCTTTCGAGGTGCACTCGATGTCCGTGCTTCTGAGATTAATGAAGCGATGAAATTAGGAGCTGTTTATGCTTTAGCAGAATTAGCAAAAAAACCGGTTCCTAATATTGTCAACATGGCGTATAATAATGCCAGTTTGAAATTTGGAAAAGATTATATTATTCCAAAACCGGTAGATCCTCGATTGATTACCACCGTGGCACCTGCCGTTGCTCGTGCTGCCATGGAAAGTGGCGTTGCAAAATATCCGATCAAGGATTGGGAGGCGTACGAAGCAGAACTCGCACGTCGGCTGGGCAATGAAAATACGCTTTCTAAGATTATTGAATCCAAAGCAAAGCAGGATCCTAAAAAAGTAGTTTTTGCAGATGCTGAAAATATTGATGTACTAAAAGCGGTTAGAGTAGTCATCGAAGAAAAAATTGCTTATCCTGTTTTATTAGGAAATATAGAACGTGTAAATGCCTTATTGAAAGAGGCCGATATTCAATTGCCCGGAATCAAAATAATTGATCCCTTACATCCTGCCAACGAAGTAGAAAAGCATACATTGAAAACGTATGCTAATCGTTTATTCGAAAAAAGAATGCGGAAAGGTGTAACACAAGAAGAGGCAGAAAAAATGATTACTGGATTGAGCTACTATGGTGCCATGATGGTAGAGGAAGGAGATGTGGATGCGATGATTGGTGGATTGGCCAAAAAATATCCTACGACCGTTCGTCCAGCTTTACAAATTATTGGTGCTCGAGAAGGAGTAAAAAAAGTTTGTGGAATTCATATTTTAATGACGAAGAACGGCCCCTTATTTTTAGCTGATACGACGATTAATCACCATTTGACGCCAGAAGATATTGTGGATATTACTGAAATGGTTCACGATCAGGTACGATTATTTGAGGTGGAACCGAGGATTGCCTTGGTAACTTATTCTAATTTTGGATCGGTACCATCTGGAGAATCTGCTTTGCTTATGCGACAAGCTACTACTTTATTGCATCGTCGTCATCCAGAATGGAAAGTCGATGGAGAAATGCAAGCACATATGGCACTAAATCCTGAACTACTTAGTAAACATTATCCTTTTTCTAGACTAGGTGATAAACCAGCAAATACGCTAATTTTCCCTAATCTTTCTTCTGCAAATATTGCTTACAACTTATTGAGTCAAGCAGGTGAATTAGATATGATTGGGCCAATTTTACTGGGACTAAACAAACCTGCTCATATTTTACAATGGGGAGCGAGCATCAGACAAATTGTAGATATGGTTGGAATTGCGGTTTTACATGCACAAGAATTGAATAGTAAACAAAAATAGAATTTTATACCTTGAGAGATTTGAGGATTATTAGCAATTTGTTATTATGAAAAAAAATACGCTTCACCCTCGAAGCTTGCATCAAGGTCGATATAATTTAGCAGAACTAGTTGGAGATTTTCCCGACTTAGGGGTACATGTTTTTAGAAATGAACACGAGATCATCACCGTTGATTTTTCTGATCCACAAGCGGTGTTTTGTTTGAATAAAGCATTATTGGTTCATCACTATAAAATTAAATTTTGGGAAATTCCATCTGGATATCTTTGCCCGCCCGTACCTGGTCGAGCAGATTACCTGCACTATCTGGCAGATTTGTTAGCAGAAGAAAATGGGGGAGAAGTGCCGCGAGGTAAGCAAGTAAAAGGATTGGACATTGGAACTGGAGCCAGTGCTATTTATCCTATGTTAGGCAATCGGTTATTTGACTGGTCTTTTATAGCCACAGAGACAGATGAAGTGGCATTGAAATCCGCACGCCGCAATGTGGAAGAAAATAAAGAAGTCCTAAAAAATGTAGAAGTAATTCAGCAACTAAATACCACAAAAAAGTTTGAGGGAATCATCAATTCTGAAGATAAGTTTGATTTTACCATGAGCAATCCTCCTTTCCATGCTTCTCCTGATGAAGCCGTTCAAGCCACCCAACGGAAAATTAGAAATCTTGGAAATAAAAAGAAGGGAAAAGCCACAAGAAACTTTGGAGGTAGGGCACACGAATTATGGACAGAAGGTGGTGAACTAAAATTTATCCAATCAATGATTTTAGAAAGTAGAAGCTATGCAAATAATTGCAAATGGTTTACTACATTAGTTTCTAAAAAAGCCAATCTACCAATTTTACAAAAAGTACTAGCACAAGTAACCGTCAAAAAACAACGAGTAATAGAAATGGGACAAGGCCAGAAGCAGAGCCGAATTTTATGTTGGGGATGGTAAGGAATAATTGAAAGAAGATCTTTTTTTATTTTTGCTATTTGCTATTTGCTATTTGCCCTCTTCAATCTTACAGCAATCGCGATTGAAGATGGCAAGAAGCCAGAAGCAAATAGCAAGAAGCACTATATTGGCTTCACCAAATAAACCATCACCGGAAAGTGATCACTGTATCCACCTAAATAATTATCTCCTACAAAAGTACGGAAAGGATATCCTTTAAAAGCACCGCTTCGTTGGCGTAAAAATTTCTTATTAAAAATACTGGCTTTATAGAAAAAATAGCCATCGTCATCCTTATTGGCTAAAGCATAAGAAACATGAATTTGATCGAAGAGCGACCATGCATCTCGCCAAGCGGTTGTTCCAATACCTTTTACATAATAATCCCACATTGGATTGAAAAACTGATCCTTCTTTACCTTGTTTAGTTTACGCTGAGCGTTAATATATTTTTTACAACTATCATTATCTGGATCATCATTTAAATCTCCCATGACAACAATCTTGGCATCTGCATTATCAGCAAGAAGCGAATCAATTACACCACGAACTCTTTGCGCTGCTGCATTTCGACGCCAAGCCGAGCGTTTTTCACCACCACTACGAGAAGGCCAGTGATTCACAAAAATATGTAATGGTTCACCATCAAATTCACCTGTCACAAACAGAATATCTCTGGTAAAGACCGTATCGCCTTTATCCTGAATATCCAGCAGTAAGGGTTCGCTATGTTTTAAGGTAAAATATTTTGGATTATAGAGTAATCCTACATCGATTCCTCTTTTATCAGGAGAATCGTAGTGTACAATCTGATAATTTCGATCTACAACCTTAGGCATTTTAATAAAATCCTCTAAAACAGAACGATTCTCTACTTCACAGACTCCTAGAATAGCCAGTCCATCCGGTGTCATTTCCTTTCCCATTCTGCTAACTACATCTGATAGATGGTCTAATTTCTCTTTATAAATCTTTCCTCCGTAAGCCTTTTTACCATTTGGTGTAAACTCCGAATCACGGACATTTTCAGTATCAAGGGTATCAAAAAGATTTTCAAAATTATAAAAGCCAATAGCACCAATTTTATATTGTTGCTCTTGAGCAGAAAGAAATGTGGAAAAAACCATAAAGACTAGCAGCGGGATATGTCGCATCATCGTTTTACTATTTTAGAAAGTAATTACAGAACTTCGTCCAGACAAAAAAAGCAAAATTAACGGATGCTCCTTGTCTTATTCCGTATTTAGACATTAAAATTCATACAAAGTTAAATAAACTAAACGGTCTCTTTTCATTCAAAGAGCGCTTTAGGGGATATTTAACGAGATTTTAATAAACGTTTTAGGATTTATGATTAATTTTGCACTCCGAAACTGAGAAGAATCACCGATTTCTATCTAACTTACAAAATCTCTTTCACCAACCGAAAAAACAAATTCATGGTCCTCCAAAAAGTACTACCATTTCTTGTTCTTTGCCTTTTTTCTTTTATCAATACTGGTCTGGCCCAGTCAACTGTTACAGGTATCGTGACAGATCCTGAGCTAGAAACGCCGCTTCTAAATGCAACTGTTACGATTAGTAACACGGATTTAGTGGCAAAAACAGATATCACTGGTCGTTTTACTTTTGATAAGGTACCCGAAGGAGCACGAATTCTTACCATATCTCACGAAAGTTATGCTGCTTTTAATCGGGAAATAATGGTGGTAGCTAATCAAACGATGGATCTAGGAACAGTAACACTTGCTGCACCTACCGTATCTGAAACTGTTCAACAAAATGATATTCCGGTAATAAGTCTGGCTTCCGATGATATTGGAGAAGTCGAAAGCCAAGATATCTCTGGATTATTGAGTGCCTCGCGTGATCTGTTTACGAGTACCGCAGGTTTTACTTGGGGCACGAGACGATTTCGGATTCGTGGTTACCAATCTGAAGACTTTGTTACGGCTATCAATGGTATTCCAATGAATGATTTGGAAAGCGGTCGAGTTTTCTGGGGAGCATGGGGTGGATTAAATGATTTTGTGCGAAATCAAGAAGTTTCTGTTGGTTTATCACCAGTAGATTTTGCTTTTGGTGGGGTAGGTGGTGCTGCTAATATCAACACAAGAGCCTCTAACCATCGGGTACAAAAGCGGTTTTCCTATGCTCGAACGAATCGAAGTTACCGAAATCGTTTAATGGGAATTTATTCTACCGGAATGAGACCTAATAATTGGGGATTGACTGTTTCTGCTTCTCGTCGTTGGGCGAATGAAGGATATGTGGAAGGTACTTTTTATGATGGTAATTCTTTAGCGGTTTCTGTTGATCGAAAATTAAATAATCATCTTATAAATTTCTCTGCCATCGCATCTTATCGTAAGGCAGGTGGCCGTAATGCTTCTGTTCAGGAAATGAACGATTTAGCGGATGACAATTATTATAACTCAAACTGGGGATTTCAAAATGGTAAAAAGCGAAATTCTAGAGTTGGAGAAAATCTTCAGCCCATCTTTATGTTGACGCATGATTGGACCATTAATGATAAATCAGTTTTGTCGACAGGCGTTTCTTTCTCCGATGGATTTAGTGGACGTACTAGATTGGATTGGTATAATACGGCAGATCCAAGACCTGATTATTACCGTCGCTTACCAAGTTTTATTCGAGATCCTAATGTAGCAGATAAAGTGGCTAATGAGTTGAGAACAAATCAATCAGCTCGTCAAGTAGATTGGGCCTCCTTTTATGAAGCCAATCAAAATAACCTACAAACAATCACTGGGGTAAGTAATGTCCCTGGTGGAGAGATCACTGGGAATCGTTCCAGTTATATTGTAGAAAATCAACGGTTTGACGCTCAAAAAATTAATTTTAATACCATTTATAATAATTATTTCTCTGACAAAGTATCCTTTTCTGGTGGCTTACAATACAACTATTTTAAGGGAGATTATTTTAAAGAAGTGGATGATTTATTAGGCGGTGATTTTTATGTCGATCTTGATCAATTTGCGGAAAGAGATATTCCAGATAATCCAGATGCTATTCAAAATGATATTGATAATCCTAACCGAATCTTGAAAGTGGGAGATCGATTTGGATATGGCTACTCGCCTAATATCCGTAAAGCTACTGGATGGGCACAAACTCAAATTTCTTTATCAAGAGTTGATTTTAATTTTGGAGCAGAACTTTCAAATACGCAATTCTGGAGAGAAGGACAGTTACGAAATGGAAAGTTTCCAGATAATTCTTTAGGAGCTTCTGAAAAACAAAAATTTACCAACTATTCAATTAAAGGGGGAGCGGTCTTAAAAATTGATGGTCGTAATTATATCAATGCAAACTCTACTTACCGTACACGAGCTCCTTATTTTAGAAATGCGTACGTTTCTCCTCGGACTCGAAATCAAGTGGTTCCTGGTTTGACGGACACTAAAATATTTAGTTCTGATATTACCTATTTTCACAATTCTCCAAAATATAAGGTGAGAGCAGGTGCTTTTTATACGACCTTTAAAGATGAGAATCAGGCGCTTAGCTTTTTCCATGATGACGAGCGTACTTTTGTTAACTACCTAGTTACGGGAGTTGATCGTGAACATATGGGCGTGGAGTTAGCAGCTTCTGCTAAATTGACCACTACCTTGACAGCACATGCAGTTGCTGCTTTAGGACAATATATCTATACAAGTCGTCCCAACGTAACCGTTTCACAAGATAACACAGCAGAACTGCTGCAAGAAAATCAAACCGTTTACGGTAAGAACTTTTATGTAGCAGGAACACCGCAGCGAGCTTACAATGTTGGTCTATCTTATTGGGGACCAAAGTTCTATAGCTTCTTTTTAAATCTGAGTTACCTTAGCGATGTATATATTGAATACAATCCTACCCGTCGAACGGTGGATGCGGTGGATGGTGTTTCACAGGACACCGAAAATTTCTCAGCGATCATCGATCAGGAGCGAGGAGATGGAAGATTTATGTTGGATATTTCTGGTATGAAATCATTCAAATGGGGCAAGCATCGTTTGGTTATAAATCTAAGTGTTAATAATCTTTTAGATTTCCAAGACTTTAAAACGGGTGGTTTCGAACAACGACGTTTTGACTTTGAAGGAAAAGATGTTGACCGATTCCCTAATCGATATTTTTATGCCAATGGCCGAACTTATTGGGCCTCATTAACTTATAGTTTTTAAGGATTCATTAAGAATAATATTATTTTCCAAATTCCTAAATAACCTTTTGAATTTCTACTTTTAACAGTTTTTAATAAAGAAATAGTAAATGAAAAAATTAACCAATTTATTCCAGTCTTTCTCTTTTCTTTGTCTGCTCGTACTCTTGGTAACGAGTGGTTGTGTAAAACAGGATTTTGATACGCCTCCAGCCAATGGAGCTGATCCTGATATTCCAGCTTCTGCGATCATATCTATTAAAGAATTAAAAGATATGCATCAATTTGGAACCATTAACCAACTAGAATCTGATAAATATATTGTTGGTTTGGTTACCGCCAATGATGAATCTGGTAACTTCTACCAAACAGTTGTTATGGAAGATGAAACTGCTGGTATCTTTTTATTAATTGAGCAAAGTGGATTATCTAATTTATTCCCGGTAGGTCGTCGAATTTTTGTTAAACTTGATGATTTATATCTCGGTGATTTCAATGGTTTAATTCAATTAGGTGGTCAAGTTTCTGATACGGACGGTGATGGTGTAAATGATCGAATGGATGGCATCGAAGATACTTTATTAGACGAGATCGTTAGCCGTGGACAATATGGCTTGGATGTTACTCCAAAGACGGTTACGATTGGTGAATTAAATGATGATAAAATTGGATCACTCATTCAGATAGAAGGTGTTCAATTTATTGATGCCGATTCTGGTGAAACTTATGCTGATGCTGCCGGACAACGTTCTGTCAATCGAATTATCGAAACTTGTGACGGTGGAAGTATTATCGTGCGAAGTAGTGGTTTTTCTAATTTTGCCAATAGACTTACTCCAGAAGGGAATGGAAATATTACGGCTGTTTATACCGTTTTTGGTTCCACGAAACAGTTAATTATTCGAGATACTTCGGATGTAATGTTTGAAGGTACTCGTTGTGGTGGTGGTACTCCGGGAGGAGACGAGATTTCTATCGGAGATTTACGTAACCTTTATAGTGGTTCAACCATTAACGCACCTTCTGGTCGAAAGATTACAGGAACGGTAATTTCTGATCGTGCCAATGGTAATATTGATGGCCGAAATCTAATCATCCAAAATGGTAATCGTGGAATCACGGTTCGTTTCCAAGACGCACACGAATATGATTTAGACGATGTGTTAGAAGTTTCAACTAGTGGAACAGAACTTTCTGATTTCAACGGATTGGTGCAATTAAACAACGTACCTAATGGAAATGCCACTAAAACTGGAACAGGTTCTATTACTCCTAATACCCTGACGATTGCTGACTTCCTTAGCCAATCAGGAGATTTAGAAGGTACTTTATTAAAGTTTGAAAATGTCTTAATGTCTAAAGACGGAGAGGCGGATTATGTTTTCTCAATTGACTTAAATGATGGTACCGCAACGCTTCCAATGTTTACTTCTCCGGGTGCTAGTTTTGCTAATGATATTTTCCCTACCAACTCTGTTTCTGTAACAGGTATTGCAGGGAATTTCAATGGTGCTCAGTTGAATATTAGAAACTTAGATGATGTAGTTGGAGGGGGAACAGGCGGAGGCCCTGGAGATTTAGTAAGCATCGCATCTGTCGTCGATATGTATACTGGAACACCCTTTAATGCCGCTGATAGCAGAATTAAAGGAACCGTTATTTCTGATTTTGCTAATGGAAATACAACTGGCTTAAATGCCGTAATACAAGATGGAAGTCGAGGAATCGTTGTTCGTTTTGATAGCAATCATAGCTTTGCGCTAGGTCAAGAAATTGAAGTGAATATTAGTGGTTTAGAAGTTTCTGATTTTAATGGATTGGTACAAGTTAGTGGTGTGCCTTTAGGTAATGCGATGGTGACTGGTTCTAACACCATTACTCCAATGACCGTAACAGTATCAGAATTTTTAGCACAAAGTGATTTACTAGAAAGTGTACTTTTACAATTTGAAGATGTAACCTTAGTAGGAGATGGCGGTACTACTTTTAATGGAAATGTTTCTGTGTCAGATGCTACTGGAACCGTTGCGATGTTTACGCGTGGTGCAGCTACTTTTAGTGGAGCTTCCTTACCAACGATGGCAACTGATTTAGTCGCAGTTGGTTCGCAGTTTAATGATCCACAAATCTTTATCCGTAATTTGGATGATGTAGGAGAAACAATCGTTAATCCTCCTGGTGGAGATATTGACGAAGATTTCCAGACGACTGTTTCTAATAATGTAGATGCTAATATTACGGACTGGACTAACTTAGCTACTCAAGGTACGCGCGTATGGAGAGGCCGAGAATTTGATGGTAATTTCTATGTGCAGGCTACTGCTTTCCAAGATACAGAAGCCAATATGGAAACATGGTTGATTACGCCAGAAGTGGATCTTTCAACACCAAAAACATTAACTTTTGAATCAGCTCAAGCCTTTCATGTACACGATGGTATGACGGTTTGGATTGCAACGGATTACGATGGTACGAATGCTACTACGGCTAACTGGACACAGTTATCTGCTAATTTTGCAGATGGATCTAATCCTAATTATGAATTTCAACCTTCCGGAGATGTGGACTTGAGTGGTTTTTCAGGTACAGGACATATTGGATTCAAATATGAAGGAAGTGGACCTTCTGGAAATACAACAAGCTTTTTGTTAGACAATGTTAAAGTTGATTAGTAATGTTGAATCGTTGATTTGTTGAAAGGTTGATTTGTTTCAATCGTAGCAATACGAAAATACTTTTCGTTCAACTTCAATAAAATAACTTATAATGGAACGGATAATCGCGAATAGTGGTTATCCGTTTTTAATCGGTGTTTAGAATTCCCCGTACCCTTGGGGCGGGGATGAATAAACTGCCCGAAAGGGCAAACTAAAAACACTGTAAAGATAAAACTTTTTGTTGTTCATTAAACAAACTTTTTGTATTTTTATGTCATGTTAAAGGCATATAAATATCGACTTTTTCCAACTCAAAAACAATCAGACTTGCTTGCGAAGCATTTTGGTCACTGTCGTTTTATTTATAATCACTTTCTGGGAAAATCTATTACCGAATTTAAAGAAAATAATCGTCCTTGGAATCGTTTTGAATATCAAA
>CALKJE010000025.1 GCA_937995675.1 uncultured Saprospiraceae bacterium | reverse complement strand
GAGCAGAATCCGATTTTTTTTATGCTGATGGTAGAATTTTGTTTTCTGGTGGTATGATGATCCGGCCTCCAGAAGGAATCGTTAGAAAGAATACAGATGGCGCCCTAAAAACCATCAAGGACCATCCAGCAGATATTATTTTATTACAAGAAGTGGACATCGCTTCCAAAAGAAGCTATTATATTAACCAATATGAGGAAATTGGAAAATCATTACCAAATTTCGAATCAACCTTTGGTGATAATCTTCGGACCGCCTATAGTCCTGTACCTGTTTTCGAGCCTTGGCGTGCTTACGGATACACCCACAGTGGAATTGCTACCTGTGCTCGTTTTGCTAGTAAAAAAACCACCCGTTACCAACTTCCAGGGAAATTTGGTTGGCCCAATCGGCTATTTTTGTTAGATCGATGTGCACTTGAACACCGTTTTCCAGTTAAAAATGGAAAAGAATTAATCGTTTTTAATGTTCATAATAGCGCCTACGATAAAGACGGAAGTATCAAAAAGCTACAAACCAAGTACCTCAAGGAACGCTGGTTGGCAGAATATGAGGCTGGTAATTATGTAATAATTGGTGGTGATTGGAACCAAGTTCCCCCTTTTTTCGATCCGAATTTCTTTCATCCTACTGCTCCACCAAGAAAAAATGCCAATATCGACCCTGAATTAATGCCAAATGACTGGCGTTGGATCTATGATCCGACCGTTCCAACCGTCCGAGATACCCGTGAAATCTACACAAAAAATCAAACTTATACCAAACTGATTGACTTTTTCCTACTATCTCCAAACCTACAGGCTTTACAGGTAAAAGGCCTTGACTTAGATTTCCAATTCTCAGATCATCAACCCGTATCCATAAAAATAGTCCTCAAGTAACAAACCAATACCTCCATCGTTTAAAATAAAGTAGTTAAGATTTATACCTAAATACTTGTTATTGTGGAAGATAAGACTTAAAATTGTGGTGGTTATTGGGCAACCGATAGCCAGAAGGGAATGTATTAAATATTGTTATTATGGGTACTTTTCACCCAATCAGGTAATTAGAATATAGAGAGAATTTTAAGGATTTCTATTTTCGTGAGTGCTAATAGTAGATTAGACTGGAAGTTATAAATTACTTGAGAAACTGAATTGATCCATGATCAAAAAATACCCCTTTATAACACCACGCCCTATTCCTCCCATTAGCTGTTGCGAATAATTTTTGTCCTCCTCGATTTCTTAACCCAAGTTTTTTCATTTAGCAATCCTGTTGATAGGATGCCTTAGTAAACTGACATATGGACTTACAGTATTTTTTTAACATACTTTGGAGACGAAAGTGGCTGATTCTTGTTGTAATGACCATTGCAACCATTGCAACCTATTTTTTTGTAGACCGAAAAGCAGATACTTTCAAATCAAACGGCTTAATGACCACTAGTATTGTTGGACAGCGAGGGGTGAATCCATTGGAAGAAAAGCCATGGATCATGGAATACTACGTTAACATGGGTTTTGAGAATATGATCGAAGCGATTACTTCTCCTCGTACCATCGATTTTTTAACGGCACGTCTTTTATTACACGATTTAGGAGCAGATACCCTTTCGATGGGCAATGAACCATTCCGCCGCCTGGCAGAAATGGAAGATGTAGAACTTAATTACTCACCAGATGAAATTGAAAACTTAATAGACACCCTACAATATAAAGTAGACAATCTGCAATATGAGTTTTCAGATCCGGAACAATACCAGATTTTTAATGATGTGGCTACGGCACTTAGTTATGATTATGAAAATTTATTAAAATACAATCTTGGTATCAACCGTAGTGGTGATACAGATAACCTTTTAGTGGAATTTGAATCTGAAAATCCTAAATTAAGTACCTGGGCCATCAATACTTTTATGAAGGACTACCTGCGACTTTACAAAGACAATGCACAGGAAGAAGTAGATATTACCGTAAAATCTCTCAAAACGGAGAAAGAAAATGCGGAAAAGAAAATGTTGGCGCTGGAAGCAAAAATGAATAGTTACAAAAATCAAAAGAGCCTTTACGATGCTGCCGACGAATCACAGGGAATTATCTCCCGTCGAAATAAAATTAACGAAAACCTGCAGCTTGAACGGTCCCGTGTTCCAACATTAAGAGCCAATATTAGGCAATTAGAAAGACTGCTAAATGAAAAAAAGGGAGAAACCAACGAAATAGAAAGATCTTCTATTTATAATAGTGAGGCAGTACTCAACATGAAGCGTACCATCAATGAATTAGATGAAAAAATTATCAAATCGGGTGGTACGGATGAAGAAGCCAAAAAGCTCAAAGAATTAACCCAGAAAAATCTGGACGATAAAATCAAAAAACTTGCAGACCTAGAAAAAGAAAAAGAAGATATTCCCGATAATAAACAAAGTCAGGCAAATCTTTTTGACCAGAAGGTTCAGGCGACCCTTGACTTAAACGAAGCAAACCAGCGAATTCTTACTCTAGAGGCGGATCTTGAAACAATCACCAACAAGCAAACCAACTTGGTACAAGACGATGCGGTGGTTCGGAATATGGAATCTGAGTTTAATATTGCCAGAAAAACCTACGAAGATTTAGAAGTTCAATACGGAAAAGCTACCCGAAAATCAAGAGATACTTACCAGCCACTAAAGATTCTGGAATACGCAAAAATGCCTAAAAAGCCCGTCTCTAAAAAGAAAATGTTATTATCTGCTTTCGCAGGAATCGTAGGAGGGGTACTATCAACCGTATTGATTTTCTTAATGGCCTTTTTTGATACCAGTGTTAACTCCATCAGTAAGTTCCGTAAATTCGCTAAAGTGGATTTATTAGGTACCATCAATAAAGTAGATACGGATAAACTAGATTTAAAATACTTGTTCTCTTCTAACGGACAAAACAAAACACTCGATACTTTTAAAGAATCGTTGCGTAATATCCGCTACCTAATTGAAACTTCTAATTCTAATCGTTTCCTTTTTACTTCTACCAGAAAGCAGGAAGGAAAAACGTTTTTGATCATGACCCTTGCGCATGCATTGACCATCAAAGACAAAAAGATTTTGATTGTTGACACCAACTTCAAAAACAACACGCTTACAAAAATGTCTAAGCAGACGATTGAAGAAAATTTATTGAATAGTAAATTATTAGGAGAAAATGATCTTTCCGCTGAGTTTGTTTCTAATCAAATTCATGATCCATTCAATCTAGAAAATGTAGATATCATTGGTAACAAAGGTTCTTATCAATCTCCTTCAGAAGTTTTTGCCGGAAAGGATTTTGACAAATTCTTAGAAGGATTAGAAGAACACTATGATTATATCTTTTTCGAAAGTGCTTCTATGAATAACTACTCTGACACCAAGGAGCTTACCAAGTACGTAGACAAAGTAATCGCAGTATTTGGCGCGGAAAATGATATTAAGAATAATGATAAAGAGTCTATTGATTATCTCAATAACTTAGGAAGTAAATTTATGGGAGCCATCCTCAACAAGATGGATCTACGTAACTTGAGCTAAGCAATAGAACAACAACACACTATACTATTTGACTTATTGCGAATAAATCGTATAACTAAAATACTAGATTTTAATTAGAATAGTACTTTAGAAAATGCTACTTGCTTCTTGCCACTTGCTTCCTTCTATCGCGATAGAAGAGAGCAAAAAGCAAATAGCAAGAAGCAAGTAGCAATAAAAAAGCCTAATAGAACACCATCACTAAGTGGCAGAAGAATCACAAAAATCGTATTACGTAAAATCTGGTTTATTCAGTTTTTTCGAAAAAGGATCCATGTTTGTTTTTGGTTTTTTAGGATTTGCCCTACTGGCGCGAATTCTGACAAAACAGGAAATGGGTATTTGGGTACTCTTCATGACCACTGCCGCTATGGTGGAAGTCAGTATCGTCGGGTTGCTTCAGAATGCGATGGTCAAGTACTTATCTATCGCCAATAAAAAAGATTACGGCCGCATCATTCTGGCCACACTTACTCTCTATGTTATTGTTGCGACCCTTTTAGCCGCCATTCTATTCTTTTCAGCACCGTTACTCGCCGAATATTTAACTACTGAAGGAGATGCCGCTTTCCAAACACAACTAGCCTATTTATTTAAGCTATTTTGTCTATTGCTGTTTATCCTCATTCCTTTTTATTTATTCAATTTTATCCAACAAGCCAATCTATCCTTTGAAGGAATCTTCTGGAGTAATTTTAGTCGTAAAGGAATTTTCTTTAGCTACGTACTCATCAGTTATTTTGGTACTTGGCAATTAAAATTAGAAAACCTTTTGCTGGTCCAAATTCTTGGAGCTACGCTTGGAAGTTTTATAGCGTGGAATTTTGGTAAAAAATTCTTAAAAATTCAAGAATATAAAATTGACTGGGCTTGGGTAAAAGAGTTATTTCGTTTTGGAAAATTTACTTTTGGAACCAACCTAAGTACCATGCTCTACAAAGGCATCGACAAACTGATGCTGGGAAGTTTTGCAGGTACCGTTCCTACGGCCTTATACGATGCTGCCATCAAAGTGACGAATCTAGTCGATGTTCCAGCAATGACGGTTGCATCGGTGGTTTTTCCACAAAGTTCGATTCAATCCGATAAAAATGACCCAGCAAGAATTAAGGCTTTATATGAACAATCTGTTGGAGCCATTCTAGCCATCATCTTACCTTTTATTTTAGTGGTATTTATGATTCCAGAATTTACCATCTGGGTAGTGGCTGGGAATGATTATCTCGACGCAGCTCCCGTGCTAAGACTAACGGTCCTCTATGGATTATTTCTACCTTTTGCGATTCAATTTGGAACCATCCTCGATTCCATTGGACGTCCCAAGATCAACTTTGTATTTACGCTGATTGGGGTCATCACGAACGTCACGCTAAACTATATTTTTATTAAAGTGCTCAATATGGGAATCTATGGTGCCGCCTACGGAACTTTATTGACCTATGGCATATCATTTGCCCTATATCAGATAGTCTTGCGGAGAATGTTTAAGGTCAATGCCTTGATGGCTTTTACCCATATTCCCGGATTTTACCGACAAGGCTGGGATATTTTGAATGGTTTTCTAAAGAAGAAAAAATAGAAAATTCTACTATTCTTCTATTTTTTATGTAAATTAGTGTAGTGCATGAACCCAAAAAGCTAAAATTTTGTTAAGCTACTAACCTTTTAATCGTTCCTGTGTTAATTATTACATATAATTTTCTCCACAGGTGGAATGAATCAAAAAAATATGCATCTTGCAATTACTAGTTAGATCATATTTTAAATAATTTTTAGGCATTCTCTAAAATTTATTTCCCACACTAAACCATACAGATACCCAACAAATTACCTCCTTACATCGTTTGGAGTAATCCGGATTGTGAAATTGTTTAAAAATTCCAAAATGGCCTACGAACTGAGATAATTCTCCAACCCTTCGCCTTTTTTCTTGTCCATAGCTAAGGCTATGAACTCCAAAAAGAGGCTCGACTTGAAAAATTTTCTCTAGTTCTCGGCTGCTTTTCGAATCATTAAACAACTTCTATTACTAATATCCCAATTGGTTGAACATGGATTATGATATAATATATTTTTCACTCTTTCGTTGGAATGGTCCTTATTCCTCGATCTCCGTTGCGTTAGCAAGAGAGTTTTCTCGTACGCGCAGGGTATTTTATATTAACAATCCATTTACCCTAAAGGATTCACTCACCAGTGATCCTCAGCTAGAGACCGTAACACCAAAGGTAAACGCGGGGAAAGTAACCTTTCAACCGGACGAAGACCATGCAAACCTAATTACCGTCACTCCACCCTTTACCTATCCAATCAACTTCTTACCAGAAGGAATGGTATACGATAAAATTTCTGAACAAAACAATAAAGTTATTTATAATGCCGTACAGCAAACAATAGAACGGTATAAGATAAAAAATTATGTTTTTATCAATTGTTTCAATCCTTTTTATGCACCGGTTTTACCAAACAGTTTTAAACCGATCGCTAATATTTATCAATGTGTAGATGATATTTCTCAGGAAGATTATATCGCTCGACATGGTATTAGATTAGAAAACAAAGCGATTGAAAAAGCAGATTTAACACTAGTGACTTCTCAAGAGTTATACCGCTTAAAATCTCCGTATTCTAAAAATATTCAAATGCTCAATAATGCGGCTGATAATAAAAACTTTAGTCGTGCCATCAACGAAGAATTTGATAGACCACCAGAATTAGCTGGTATTAATAAAAAAATCATTGGTTTTATTGGTAATCTAGATGAGGCTAGAATTGATTATGAACTCTTAAAAGCCGTTGCAGTTGGTCATCCCGATAAGCAGCTAGTACTCGTTGGACCTTTGAATAATACCCAATGTAAAGCACTTGGTTTAGATCAAATGGATAATATAACTTTTACAGGTGCCAAAGACATCACGGAGTTGCCTGCTTATTTGAAGTATTTTGATACTTGTATTATTCCTTTTGCTAAAAATTTACTGACCAAAAGTATCTATCCATTAAAAATAAATGAATATCTTGCAGCAGGAAAATCAGTCGTTTCTACTGATTTCTCCCCAGATATTGCCAGTTTTAAAGACTTTATCCATCTGGCAAGTTCACGAACGAACTTTGTAAGCCTAATTGATTGGGCGATTACCGATAATTCACCTGATAAAGTGATCGCTCGGACAAAAAAAGCCGCTACCAATACTTGGAAAACCAGAATATCGGAATTCGAACGATTGGTGGAGCCGTTTTTGCAAAGAAATGGGTTAATAGAAAAAAGAAACAATCAGGTACCCGAAAGACTTTAAAGCTTTTTGGTACCTTTAGGATACTACTAGGTTTGAATTGTTTTAATATGAAATTCATTCAAATCTACTGATTTACTGATACTACCACCATGCTGCAAACTTCTACTCGCCCCAGGCTCCGATCCTGGCTGGCCAATCAACTGTTTTTTCAAAAGCTAAATAATCCCTTTGGACTAGGATTATTGGTTCTGCTCGCCATTCTAATATCTTATGCCATTGCTACCTTAGAACTCAAAATAGGAATCGTCATCCTAGGAGCCATCATTGGTATTCCCATCGTTGGTGCTTGTTTACTTAATCCTATTTATGCGATCTGGACCATCCTGATTGTAGGAGTTTTTGTAGATTTTTTAAAGAAAATGGTAGACGCGCCGTTTGGTACGGCGCTCGATGGACTGCTCTTCGTTAGCCTATTTGGCGTATTGCTTCAACAAATACGTAATAGAGATCTATCTTTTGCCAAAAACTCTATTAGTGCCTGGGTCTTCGTCTGGGTAATCCTCAATTTATTAGAAGTTCTAAATCCTTGGGCAGGTAGTAGACTGGCCTGGCTCTATACGGTTCGAAGTATGGCAGGATTGATCATTTTATACTTTGTCGCCATTTATGCCTTCAATAGTTATAAAGCAATTACAAAAACCATTAAGCTAGTGATAGGATTGGCCTTACTTTCGGCACTATATGGCTTAAAACAAGAATTCATGGGCTTTTCGGACGGAGAGCTGGTTTGGTTATACTCTGACCCCAAGAAGCTTGAATTGATCTTTCAGTGGGGTCGATTGCGTATTTTTTCCTTTTTCTCTGATCCAACCACCTACGGAATTTTTATGTCCTATATGGGCACTTTTTGTTGTGTACTGGCAACGGGGCCATTTAGCTGGAAAAATCGAATCATCCTAATATTATCTGCTTTGTGCATGTTTGCTGCTATGGTTTACGCTGGTTCTCGTACACCGTTTGTCTTAGTACCTTTTGGATTTATCATTTTTACCCTGATTACGCTTAAAAAAGAGATTATTATTGGTGCCATGATGCTGGGGCTATTGGGCATTGGATTTATTATGAAAGGAACTAGTAATCCGGTATTATTCCGATTACAATCAGCATTTATCCCCAAACACTCTGACGATACAATGCAGGTTCGTTTTAAAAACCAAAAATTCATCCAACCGATGATTCATCGTCATCCCGTAGGAGTAGGACTCGGAAGTACCGGAGTATGGGCAAAACGCTTTACACCAGACTCTTTTTTGGCTGATTTTGCCCACGATAGTGGATTTGTACGTATTGCAGTAGAATTAGGTTGGATTGGCCTCTTGATTTACATGGCATTTTTATTTACCTTACTACGCCATAGCATCTATTATTACCTAAGAGTCCGAAATCAGAAGATAAAAATCCTTTATTTAGGGTTTACCGTCGTTTTATTTCAATTGACATTAGCTTGCTATCCACAGGAAGTATTAGTACTTTTACCTACCAGTTTAGTCTTTTACTCCATTACTGCGGCAGTAGTTAGACTGAAAGACTTCGACGACATACATACAAATCACACAACATCCATTACTTCCCCTAGCCTTCCGCCTGCCATGGTGGAAACAAACGGTGTATATTCCACCGAACAAAAACTAATTGACCCACCGGTTACTAAACGCCGGTAGTGAAGATAGAAGATAAACATACTAAACAAACAATACTATGAGCAATTCAGACGAACGCTTTGAGGAGGTAGAATTAAGTCAAAAGGAACAAATTATCGAGTTCATCGCGGTATCTATTGCCATCCTACTTTTGTTAGGAAGCTTTATGAAAGTGATGTTTTTCTAAAAATTTGTAAAAAACGATTTTAGAAGGAATGGTTTACCACCAAACTTTCGCTTACACCTTTATTAACCGACTTAATTATGCCTGTTCTCCCGCTTTTCAAGCGAACGGGACAATGGCTTTCACATAGGTTTATTCAAGAAAAAATGGATAATCCGCTGGGGTATATCATTATGATTGCACTAGCTCTATTTGTGGCCTATACCGTCTCTACACTTGGTAAAATGAGCATCATTTTACCCATTCTCTTTATCGCTGTTCCAGCCGCGGCGGCCTGTTTAGTCTACATGGACTTCGGAATTGCCGTTTCTATTATCACTGCATATATGATTGGTTTGGCCGCAAAAGTAGCCGAAAACGTTCCATTTGGAATCGCATTGGACGCGCTGCTCTTTTTGATGTTTGTGGGCCTGATGATTAGGCAAATTAAAGAACGAGACTTTGCATTTGCCAAAAATAAGATCAGTTATTTTATCATCGGTTGGGTAATTTACAACCTCTTAGCCTTCTTTAATCCTTGGGCCCAAAGTCAACTCGCTTGGGTCTTCACCGTTCGGAGTATGGCCGTGCTGGCACTCATGTTCTTTATTGCGGCCTATGCTTTTAAAGACCTACAAACGATCTTGCGGATTCTAAAGCTGATTATTTTTATGACCTTTATCTCAGCACTCTATGGTCTAAAACAAGAATTTGTAGGGTTTACTAGTTGGGAAATGGAATGGCTTTCTGCTGATGAAAAAAGAATGCAATTGATTTACCAATGGTCTCGAATTCGAGTCTTTGGTTTTTTTAGTGATCCAACCAACTACGGAATGCTGCTCAGTTATATGGCAACCTTTTGTATTGTTCTGATGACCGGTCCATTTAAAATCTGGAAAAAAGTATTATTAGGAATTGCGGTACTAGCCATGATCGCTTCTATGGGATATGCAGGATCTAGAACCCCTTTTGTATTATTTCCTTTTGGATTATTCATTTTTGTATTACTTAAAATGAATAAGAAGATCATGATCTTTACGGGAGCTATTACCGTACTTTCTATAGCAGTCATCATGAAAGGAGGACACAGTAATGCGGTACTTTTTAGAATTTCTTCGGCCTTTAACCTCACGGCAAGTGCAGATACATTAGATGTACGATTTGAAAGTCAAAAACTTATTCAGCCTTATATCCATCGACACCCAATTGGGATGGGATTAGGAAGTACTGGGGTTTGGGGAGCTCGTTTTTCTCCTAACTCTTTCTTATCAGACTTTCAGCACGATAGCGGTTTTGTAAGAATTGCAGTAGAATTAGGATGGATTGCTTTGATTATGTATTGTTTGATGCTCTATACTATTTTGAGAACTTGTATCTATTATTATTTTAGAGTTAGAAACAAAGTAATCAAAGTAATTTACATGGGCCTCGCTACCATCTTTTTTCAATTGGTTTTAGCGTCTTACCCACAGGAAGCTATTATCATTTTACCAACGAGTATTAACTTCTACGTCTTCTTAGCCATTTTAGTGCGTTTAAAGGATTTTGACGATCCACCACCACCTAAAAAAAGAAGTCAAGGCTTTGGTAATTATGCCAAAGAACATATTGGGGTAGCAGGAATACCAGTAGATCAAACGATGGAAGAACCTGACCTAGAAAGGGCAAAGGGTGGAAGCAAACGAAAGACGCGACCTTTCGGCATAAATCTTGAACTTAAAAAAGGTGGTATTTGGCGTAGGTAAAATACAATGAAACACTTAAATTACTGGCTAAATCACCTAACTTGGAGACTAAAAAATATAATTACGTCTCTTGAACTATAAATTCTACGAAAATGAAAAAGTTGACCTTTTTGGTTATCTGTACCCTATTACTCACTACGCTCAGTGCACAACAAACTCTAGACTTCGATAAGGTCGTCGTTCCAGAAGGTTCTCGCGCCCGTACTTTTGAAGATTATTTGGTACAATTAGCTTGGATGAATAATCCAGCAAATAAGGCTTTTGATGAGGAGATTAAGATCGCCACAGAAGAAGTCAGCATTACGAAATGGAAATGGACCGATGATCTAGATGCCGTTTTTAATTATAATGAAAGCCATTTTATTCAGGATTTTTATAAAAACCGACAGCCGGAGGATGTAACTACCCTTTTCACCGTTTTCCCTAGATTTAATTTTGGGGCCAGAATATCACTAGGTACCTTAATCAATAATCCAAAGGAAAGAAGAAAGGCGGAATACGAGGTCAAAATTGCAGAGCTGGAACGCGATCAGGAAAAACTAGCCATTCGTGCCAAAACACTGGAACGGTATCAGAGCTATCTACTGGCTAATGAAATCCTTCTTACTCGTAAACAAGCAGAGGAAGATTCTTATCAGACTTATTTATTGATTAAAGAAAAATTCCGTCGTGGAGATTCAGAACTAGATGATCACAACTCTGCTTCAACTAGTTATTTTAATGCCAAGGAAAAATTTATTAGTGCCAAATCGGATGTAAAAGTTGCAATCATTCAAATAGAAGAAATGATCGGAATCCCTTTCGCCGATGCACTCAAATATGGACCAAAAGAAAAAGATAATTCTAAAAAGAAAAAGTAGTATTTACTTACTTTAATAGTTAGATATCGAAAGCAGAGATAAACAACATACCGTTTATCTCTGCTTTTGTTTCCAGTATTTTTTCTTAATTTCGCTTTGGCTCTCTAAGTTAGAAAGCTTTTAAACCCAATTAAGAATATAATTATGATAACTAACCTCCGCTTTTTCTCCCTCTTTTCCCTTCTGCTCTTCTTTTCCTGTAAAGGACCAGAACTAGCCAAGGTTGAAAAAATAATTCCTACTGATAAAAGTCTGACCGAATCCACGGTAAGCGTTAACACCATCAAAGGACATATCTACTTTTTAGCTTCTGATGAGATGGCTGGTCGAGATACGCCATCCGATGAGTTAAACATCGCAGCTCGATACCTCGCAACGACCCTTGAACGTTATGGTGTAAAAAAGATTCCTGGAGCAGATAGTTATCTACAGCAGGTTCCTATGAAAAAAATCACACCCGCTACAAAAGGTGCCATCAAGGTAAATAAGACCACCTTTAACTTGGCAGAAGATTTCCTATTATTGAGTGGAGAAAATGTAGACCTCGAAGGAGAGATCGTTTTCTTAAATCACGGAACAGAAGAAGAGTTTAAAAATGGAAATGCAAAAGATAAAATTGTCGTAACCCTAGCTGGATACGAAGGTCAATCCAATCCACAAGAATGGTTTTATGCTGGTCGTGAAAAACAAAAAAGAGGAGATGACTTTGGCGCAAAAGCAGTGATTGAAATCTATAGCAATGCACAATTACCTTGGTCTTTTTTACTTCAATTTTTGAATCAACCTCGGACCATCGTAGATGATAAAGATCCAAACGAGAAAAAGAATAAGACACCTTATCTATGGGTAAACGCAGGAGATCCAGCCGCTATTGCTGAACTAAAAAAAGGACAAGGAAGTGTTGGAACCATTCAAGTCAGTGGTCTAAAAGAAGAAAAAGTAAAGACTTATAATGTCGTCGGAATGGTAGAAGGAACAGATCCTGCCGTAAAAGACGAATACGTAATTTACTCTGCACACTACGACCATGTAGGTATCGGTGCCGCAGATGCACAAGGTGATACGATCTATAATGGTGCAAGAGATAATGCCGTAGGAAGTGTAACCGTTCTTTCTGCTGCTGAAAATATTGCTAAATATCCAACCCGTAGATCTGCTCAATTTATCTTCTTCACTGGGGAAGAAAAAGGATTGTTAGGTTCTGACTATTATGCTAATCATCCAATGATGCCATTGGACAAAGCAGTTTATTGTTTTAATAGTGATAATGCTGGTTACAACGATACAAGTCGAGTGACGATTATTGGTTTGACACGAACGCTCGCTCAACCATTAATCGAAAAAGCTTGTACTGCTTTTGGATTAGATGCTAAAGAAGATGCAGTTCCCGAGCAAGGATTATTTGATCGTTCGGATAACGTAAACTTTGCCGCCAAAGGAGTTCCTGCCCCAACTTTCAGTATGGGAATTACCGCTTTTGATGAAGTCGTCAACCGGTATTACCATCAAGCCGCCGATGGACCAGAAACATTGGATTATGATTACCTAGAAAAGTTTTTTAAATCTTATGTCTATGCTTGTCGTCTAATTGGAAATACCTCTCAATCTGTCTTTTGGTTGCCAGGTGATAAATATTACGATGTAGGAAAAGAGCTTTATAAAAAACCTTAATAAAATGTTCAAACGCTTCGCTTGTTGAAATATTGAAAAATCCCTTTTGATACGTAATGTACCGAAAAGGGATTTTTTATGTTTATCTTACGACTAACATTTTTGAATAAAATCAATTTATTTTTTCACCATGAAATATATTTTTCCCCTACTATTTATTAGTAGTTTTTTCTTCACGGCAAATGGACAGGATTATTGGACCATCACGGATCACCAATCTATCCGCTGGAATTTAATCAATGAAGATAAACTCCCGCATTCAGAAAATATAGAGATGTCTGGTAAAAACATGTCCGCCATTATTTATTATGATATTGATACCAGTCGTCAACTGACTTTAAAACGAGATGTCATTCTTCCACAATTACGGACCTTTAATAAAACCAACGAACCAGACTGGAAAAAATACCGCGCCTATTTTCGACGAACTATTTCAGATGATATCTTACCAACGATTAATATTGGAAAAAAAATCATCGTTCCTGCTAAAGTAGATTCCGTTGAGATTGCAGGATTACTAAAATTCTATCATACTCCCGTTAATGGAATTCAAATTATACGAACCCTCTACCCTTCTATGGAAGATCGTTTTTTGGTGGAAAAATGGGAAATAAAAAACATCTCTAAAAAAAGTATTTCCATCCAAATCGAAAACTGTGGTTTGCAATTAAAAGAACGAGGCTATAAAGGCATCTATACTTTCCATGCTTTTAGTGAAGCGCCAACAAGTACAGACTTGGACGCCAACCAAACGCTTAATTTTCCAGTCTACTTTGGTGCGACCATGAACGAAGAAGATCCTAAAGATTTTAATTATAAAGAAGCAGCAAAACAAAGAACTGATTTTCTAGAAAAAATGTCTTCCAATTTAATTTTAGAAACACCGGATCAAACACTGAATCAATTATTTTATTTTTCTAAAATTAGAGCTTCGGAAAGTATCTTTCATTCTTCTTTAGGATTGATTCATTCTCCCGGTGGTGGAAATTATTATCTCGGAACTTGGGCCAATGACCAGGTTGAATATTGTGGTCCATTTGCACCTTATCTGGGTTACGCAACTGGTAACGAAGCTGCGTTAAATACCTACAAACATTTTAAGAAAAATATTCCTACAGATGATTCCGCCATTCCCTATTCATTTGAAGTAGATGGTAATTTTGTGATGAATCATTTGGACCGAGGAGACGCTGCTATGATCGCTTATGGAACCGCACACTACGCATTGGCAACGGGAGACTTAGCCATCGCAGAAGAACTTTGGCCACTCATCGAATGGAGCTTGGCTTGGTGTCATCAGCACCGCAACGAAGACGGTGCCGTCATCTCAGAATCAGATGAAATGGAAGGAAGAATCGAAACAGGTACGGCTAACTTATCCACTTCTTCTTTGTATTATGGTGGTTTAAAATTTGGTCATAGACTGGCCGCAGAATTAGGAAAAAACAAACAAGCAGTGGTCTACCAAAACCGACAAAAAGAAATGGCAGAGGTCATAGAAAATTATTTCGGTGCCACCATGAGTGGTTTGGAGACTTATAAATATTTTACAGAAAATAAAAAATTACGTCATTGGATTTGCCTTCCGATGACCATGGGAATTACGACCCGTAAAGAAGGTACCATCCGTGCTTTGTTTGATAAGCTGTGGACCGAAAATGGTATTCTGGTAGAACAAGCCGAAGCTGATAGCAATACCCTTTTCTGGGATCGCGCTACCCTTTATGCTTTACGTGGAGCACTCAAAGTTGGCGATACAGAACTAGCATACGAAAAACTAAAAAGTTTTTCTCAAAAGAGATTATTGGGTGATCATGTTCCGTATGTAATCGAAGCTTATCCAGAAAATAACATGCGACACCTTTCTGCCGAAAGCGCACTTTATTGTCGAATCGTTACCGAAGGTTTTTTAGGTATTGAACCAACTGCCTTAGATCAATTCACGATTACGCCAAAGCTTCCTAAGTCTTGGAATTTTCTAAGATTAAAAAATCTATCGTTAGGTGGAAAACAAATGGACTTGGATATTCGTCGTTCTAGGAAAGGATATGATTTGCGTATTTTTTATAAAAATGGGAATATAGCATTGGATAAAAAGATTAAAGAAGGGGAGGCAGTTTTGGTGGATATTAAGTAATATTATTAGGGACTGTTCTAGATTTCGTATTTTTCAAGCGCAACTTCAACCGCAAAAACAATTTCAAATTTCTCTTCAACGTAAGATAATTTTTTTATAAACCTGAATATCAGTCGATTACAAGTCTTCGTTTTTAGGCTTTGAGGTTAAAGTTGAAGTTGTTTTTGAAGCCCGCCTGACGGCCGGCAAGTTTTAAATTTATTTTGACACAGTTTATGGAACAGTCCCTATTATTAAAGGAATTCTAAAAACACAAACATGAAAAATTTTCTTACAATTATATTCCTTTTAAGTTTTCTAAACTCAAACACCGCTCAAGACCTTAGTGGCAAGTGGTTGGGGATATTAAAAATACAAGAAATGGAACTAGACCTGTATTTTAATATTTCTAAAAAAGAAAATAATTATACCGCGACTTTAGATGTTCCCAAGCAAGGTGCTA
>CALKJE010000024.1 GCA_937995675.1 uncultured Saprospiraceae bacterium | reverse complement strand
CATCTTCAAAAATTATTATTGTATTAGTATCAAACTTCCAATATTTTTGGCAACTACAATTTTTAGGTGAATCTTCTGTACCCCAATTTGTTCCTGACCAAATCCAATTCCATTCGCCAATTAGTTGACTAACAAAGACTTCTTTCTCTATCTTCCAAATAGAATCTAATTTCGAAATTGAAAACTTTCCTATTTCGTTTGTCGAATCGAATTCAGCGACATATTTATAGTATCTAATTGCATTTTTCAAAGAATCACGATTCTCTAACTTTTTAGCTGTCTTAAAATCCTCCATCGCATATTCGCTTGAATATTCAATAAAACCTTCACCTTCTAATTCTGATTGACAAAACACTATTTGAAAACTTAACAAGGCAAAAATTAGAATACTAAATTTTCTTTTACTTGGTTTCATTTTAATTGTTTGTTTCCTATCAAAAAATACAATCCACTACCCTATCACATCCGCCGTCAACTTCTCCACCGACTTCTCTAACACCTCCAAGCACAAATCAATCGTCCGTAAATGACTTCTAAAACTCAACACCGCCAATCGAATCCAAAACACGCCCTTGATACTCGTCGAAGATAAATACACCCGACCATCTTTTCGTACCTCTTCTACCAGGCGAGCATTGAACGCATTGGCATCTCCATTTTCAGGAACATAGCGATAGATCATCACTGATAATTCTGGTGGCGGTCCTACTTCAAATCCTCGTTTTTGAATCTCGGTATGGAAATATCGGGTCAATAATAGCTTTTCGCTTAGCGCGGCTTTAAAAGGTGCTAATCCAAATAATTGTAAGGGCAGCCACATCCGCATTCCTCGAAAATGCTTGGTCAGTTCTGGCGACAAATCTGCCGGCGAAGGTTCTTCTACTTCTTTGACCACGTCCTGCATATAATTGGCCAGATAGTAATGCGTGTTTTGTAAAGCTTCTACATTTTTGATTAGAATGGCACCCGTTCCATAGGCTAAAAACAAACCTTTATGTGGATCAATCGTAACAGAATCCGCTCTTTCTATTCCTTTAAAATTTGCTTTCACTTCATCGGCTAGAAGGAAAAATCCTCCATAAGCAGCATCTACATGCAACCACATCTCATGTGCCTCGGCGAGATCTGCAATAGCAGGCAGGGGATCGATCACTCCGGTGTCTGTGGTACCAGCAGAAGCGACTACCATAAATGGTTTTAGTCCTACGGCCAGATCTTTTTCGATTTCTTTTGCCAAGGCTACTTCGTCCATTCTAAAATTATCAGTAATTGGAATATAGCTGATCTTGGCTTCTCTCAACCCAGCGATCCGAATTGCTTTTTGGACAGAATGATGCGCTTGCTCCGTTAGATAGATAACGCTATTTTCGATGTCTCGGGCTTTTATCTTTTTCGCATCACGAGCAGTCGTCACGGCGACTAGCGTCGCTATCGATCCTCCAGAAGTTAGATTACCCAACGCAGTTTTAGGGAAGCCAACCATTTCACACATCCAACGGATTAATAGATTTTCAATCCGTACCGCTCCAGGACTGGCAAAAAATATTCCTGCATATCTATTCGTGATATCTGCTAGATAGTCTCCCAGTGCGGTCGGAAATAATCCTCCTCCAGGGATATACGCTAGGTGACCTCCGGAAGCGGGATTTAAAGCGGGATAATCTACCTCTTTTTCAATCACGGAGATTAGCTCTTCGATTTTTCGAGGATGATCTGCGATCGGTAAGTCTAAAATCCCCTCCCCTTTTGCGGTGGTTTCATTCCAGGCTTTTAAGTTTTCTATTTCTGATAAAAAGGCTTCGCTATATTCCGTGACGGCTCCCGTCCATTCTTTTCGGGTGTCCGCATTGGGCTCTAATAATCGGGCTTTTTCTTCTAGGGCTAGGATTTTGTCGCGCATGTTTTTTTTGTTGAATCGTTGAATTTAAGATATTCATTTTTTTATTAAAAAATAGAAAGTCAAAAATAAGAAAATAAACTCCATGAACTAGGGTAATGATTATTATGAAATAAGAAGCTATTTTACATTATTAAGAATAATCTCAAAATTTTCCTATCTATCTATTTAAACGAAACAATTCAACAAATCAACGATTCAACAAATCAACATCAAAAAAAAGAGCTGCCGAAAATCAATTCGTTGCAACCCTTTCCTTTTATATCTTGTCATTAGCTTGGCAGGTCGTTTTTTAATATTCCAATTTCGTATAGGCCTGCGTCGTAACCGGATGGGACGCCATCCGGTCTTTTAGTTAATAGACTTTTTTATTTTTCAATAATCTTAATCAGTGTACCAGCTTTAATTTGTTCGCCCAATTCCATTCCGTTTAGAATAGCGTGTTCTTTTTGTCTATCTGCTTTGACTTTAAAAGTATTTAAAACAGATCGAAGATTTCCTGCTTTGCTAACCGTTTTGATCTTAATTCTTTCTGGTTTAACATTGATTTTAGCTGGATCGGTCAATTTGTCAAAACTTTGCATCGATGCTTTAAATGTCTTGCGATAAGCAGTAAAAGCCGCCTTTTGTGAAACACCATAAAGCTGGAAAATATTGGTTCCAAAATCAATTACATAATTTAAAATTCGAACCGACTGGGTTGGATCTTGCTCATTATTTTGTTCTGCTACTAAAGCGATGGCTTTATATCCATTGACATTTCCATTCTCAGAAGAAATCAAGGTCAGCTTATTTTGACTAATAAAATTCTGAGCAGCTTCTTCTAGTGTCTTTCCTTGACCAAGGGTGAAAGCCATCATTGCTTTACCATTTGGATCTGCCATTTGAAATTGAGCAGGAGAATTAGCCGTTCTCCATCCACGTGGCACATCAAATTTAAATTTCATCACCGGATGATAAAAAACATCGTTTTGCACATATCCACCTTTTGGATCTTCGCCATAAACCAACCCGTCAATCATTCTCAAATAATTATCTCTTTCTACCGCATATTTTTTAGCTGGGTATTTAGCTTGTTCTGCGACTGTCAACTGTTTTACTTTATTAAAACGATCACCCGGATCAGGATGCGTGCTCATAAAAGTTGGAATATTTTCAGATTCTGTTCCTTCTCTCATTCGACTCAAGGTCTTAAAGAAGCCAGCCATATATTGAGAATCATATCCTACTTCCGTGGAATAAGTTACGCCTAACATATCAGACTGACTTTCAGCATCTCGACCAAATTTCAAAAACAAAAGTCCCATTCCTTGTTGGATTTGCTGGAAATTATTTCGTACACCTGGCGATAAAACCACACCTGCAATCAACCCTACTTGTCCCAACATCTGCTTGCTGTATTGTTTGGCAGAATGTCGTGCCGTAATATGTCCAATCTCATGTCCTAACACCCCCGCAAATTCGGCTTCATTATTAAAGTGCGCCATAATTCCTCGCGTAAAGTAGACATATCCACCCGGTACCGCAAAGGCATTTACCACGGGAGAGTCTAAAATTTTAAATTCGTAATTCAAGTGAGGTCGGTGAGAAATACGCGCCATTTCTTGTCCTTTCTCATCAATAAATTTCTGCATCTTCGTATCTTCATATAGACCATAACTCGCTACAATGGAAGGATCATATTCCTTACCCATTGCGATCTCTTTGCTTTCAGACATCAGACTTAGTTCTTTCTTTCCAGTCACTGGATTGGTTTTACAGCCAGATAAGGAACATAAACTAATTATCGAAAACAATAAAATTAGGTGTTTTAAATTTTTCATGTTGATAATATTTAAAATGAATTTGGTTGTGTATTAGATTTTTACTCTTTTTATTCGATGGGTACACCATTCTCATCGGTGGTTAAGACATCGCTCATATAATCAAAGAATGGTCTCATTTTTTTATAAACTTTACAAAGCGCTTTTACAAAGTTTCCGTCTAGCACTTGTTCGTCTGTAAAGGATTTAGAAACGACAAACTGTTTATAGCGTAGCAAATCAACTGCAGGATGTTCTTTATCAAATCCACGTGGAGCGGTTTTGAGTTTTGCTCCATCTAATTGGCCAAACGCATCTTTAAAAGCCTTAGCTTTAATTATTTTTCGGAGTGGCTTATCATTGGCAGCAATCTCTTGCCGAATTCGTTTTAGGTCTTCTTTTTCAGGGCCCCAAAAACCACCGCCGGCCATCGAGTTACCTCCTGGAGAAATTTGGAAATAATAGCCGCCTCTTTTCCATTTAGTTGCGCGTTCGATATAACCACTAAAATGTGCTTTATAAGGTTCTTTATTTTTAGAAAAACGAACATCTCGATAAACCCGGTACAACTTTACTTGAGCAATTTCATCTTGATGAGACATCTCATCTAGAAGAGCGGCTTGTAAAACTTTTAATTCTTCTCGAGCTACTAAATAGCGCTCTTTATTTTTATTAAACCAATCCCTATTATTATTCTTCTTTAATTGTTTAAGAAATTTTAACGTAGGGGGCGTGATAATTGGTGATGGCATTTTTTAAGTATTGGAATTTAATTTTAGACGAATAAATTTGGTGTTTGTTTATTTACAGAATGTTAAATAATTAAGAGCTTGTCTAAACAATTTCTGTATCATCTTTATAAACCGTATCGTAAATTTTTGTTAATTTCTCTTTTTCTTTTTCCCAAATCAAAGTATCTTTTGCTAATCGGCAGTTGGCTTTTAATACCGCATACTGAGGAGGATTATCTAAAAGATCTTCAATCAGCGTAGCCAAATATTTACCATCTAATCGTTCTACTAAAATACCTGTTTGATGTTCTGCCATCAAACTTTTGTATTCGGGAAAATTAGGGTGCAGCGCCGGAACGCCGGCCTGAATATAATCAAAAGTTTTATTGGCTAAAGAATAATAATAACTTTTCCCTCGTGGTTCCAAAAGATTCAAGCCCAAGGTTGCAAAAGGAGTGATCGCTCGAAGCGTCAAAGGCGTCACATACCCTAAGAAAATAACCTTCTTTCTCAAATACTCCCGCGCAACCCGTGCATGCAATCGAGAACCAATATCTCCGTCTCCTGCCAATAATAAAATCGAACCTTCTAAATGGTGCATCGCATCTAAAATTTCATCTAGTCCTCTACCCTCGTTCAATGCTCCTTGATATAAAAGGATTTTCTTTCGCTCCGATAGCTCTTTTATTTGTGCTACTACATCTTCGTTTACGGGAGTAGATAATGCTGGTACTTCCGAAAATGGTAAATTCCGAACGACACCAAAAGGGATTCCATAATTTTTTTGAAAAATATCCGCTAGACTTTCACAGACAGTATAGGCACGATCAAATTTAGGAACTAACCAGTTCGCCAGCTTTTCCCAAATGGCTTTAACCATCGGTCGATTAACCACTTCAGGTACTTCTTCAAAATATTCGTGGGCATCAAAAAACCGTGGAACTTTAAGAAACTTACTAGCAAAATAAACAGGAAGAATCGTATCTAAATCCACCGAACAAATTCCATCCACCTTTTGAGATATTAGGTAATGATAGAGTCTCCAATTATATTCTAAATAAAATAATTTACCGGATTCAAAACGGCAAGCAATCCGATGTTGACGAAAATCTTGCGCTTCTAGTGGTCGTGAATTCTTCAATTCTCTACCAACTAAAATTACGCGATATCCCGCATCGCACAAAGTTTGTGCTATCCGAATCATCCGCTGATCATAAGTCAGATCATTGGTAACGGTAAGAATTATTCTCGGAATAGAATTGCTCATGTTTATGCGTTAAGTCGCTTTTTTAAATTAATGTTTTAAATGAATTATTCCATCTTTGATGGTAATAAACTGTTCATTTTCTAAAAAATCTAGTACGGCTAATAGTTCTTCTTTTCGGTTGTTAGAAAAATGGGTTGTTAGCTGTTCTATCGTTTGAGGGGCTGATTTTAAGAGGTCAATTATTTTTTCTTTATATAATTGATAATCATTTGGGGTGATGTCAACGGTGGTTCTACCTAAACATACATCGCAAATTCCACATTTTTTGGCAGTTTCTCCAAAATAATCTAATAATTGTTGATTACGGCAGATCGGTCTTTCTGCATAAGCGATCGCTGCCTTCATTTTTTGGTAATAGCGTTTTTTACGAAAATCATATATTTTCTTATCAATTAGCAAATTTTGAGCAGCAACGATTTCTTGAGTAAAGATCAGCTGTGGTTTTTCTCGTTGTGGTCGATAATCAATCACGGCATTTTGAACCATCAGTTCTAAAGCCTTTCTAACATCCGGCAATTCCATGTTTAGAATTCTTGCCAGCTTCCCTTCGAAAAAAGTAACATCATTATTAAAAGCTCCTTGAAAGTTCTGTAATATTTTTTTAATAACATATTCCATCTTACGATTACGGAGCGTGTAATCATAAAGTTCTTCTTTATTGACAATAAAACGAATACTAGCTGGTCGAAAAACAGACTCGGT
>CALKJE010000023.1 GCA_937995675.1 uncultured Saprospiraceae bacterium | reverse complement strand
GCGCCTGCACTACTACCCGCTAAATAAACTTTGTTGGGATCAATACCGTAAGTAGTAGCGTTGGCTCGTAAAAATCGAACCGCTGATCTACCGTCTTGTAATCCACGATAAACAGCTCGGGTTCCATGAAGTGGTGTATTGTTTATAACATTAAATCCTTTGCGATAATCAATCGTCGCAGTTACATATCCTTTACGCGCAAAAGAATCACAAAAAGCCACCATGTCATCATGGTTTCGATCTCCGAGAACGAAACCACCACTATGTACAAAAATAATAGCAGGACGATTCGTATGGGTATCTCCTTGTGGTGTATAAATATCCATGACTAAATCTCCGGTCATGGTACTGGCTTCATTGAAATATGGGAAGTTGATGAAAGGAGCGGTGCCATAGGTGATATCAGCGGATTTAGTACTGCTAGAGAAAATCGTTTTTGTATATCGGTAATCTTGTGAGTATAGTAGAGATATCTGAAATAGTAATACTGTAATGATAATTATTTGTCTTGTTGGGTTATTCATGTTTTGTTATTTAGAATTCTACAAAAAATTGAATAGAAAGAAAAAATGTTCGAAAGTGAGGAGGATGTGAATGGAGTTATAGAACTAAAGGTACAAAACTTATTTAAATGATCTTAAGATTTTTTGAAGCAAAAGAAGCGACGGAATAAAACTTATTGAATGGTATTTTGAAAATTCTCAGAAGATTGATTAAATTCACCATCTGTGAAACGAAATGAGAATTTTTAATCAACTTTATAGGCTTTTGTTTAAAGCTTATTTTTAATAGCATAAAATGAGAAAATATCTTGCCCTCTTCTTGGCAATCTTCTGTCTATCGAATTGTCAAAATGAAAATAATACCAACTCATCCAAGGTCAATGAATACAATATTATTCCGATGCCTGTTTCTCTGAAAGCAGTTGAAGGACAGTTTGTTCTAAACAAAAATACTACTATCGTCGGAACAAATACGGATGAGGCAATGAATAGGGTAGCTCAAAATTTTATTCAAGAAATTGAACAATCAACTGGATATAAATACGCTATTCAAAAAGAAAAATCACCAACAAATTCCATTGTTTTTGAAAAGAATGAGCAATTGCCAGCAGAAGGGTATAGTCTTTCTATTAATGCTGATCGTGTCCATATCAAAGCAAAAAAAGCGATAGGTTTCTTTTACGCTATTCAATCTATCAATCAGTTATTGCCGACAACGATCGCTGCAAAGAAAGAAAATAATAAATTGAAATGGTCTCTACCTAGTGTTGAAATCGTAGATCATCCACGATTCGTATATCGAGGGATGCATCTGGATGTGTCTCGACATTTTCATAAAGTAAATAAGGTCAAAAAATTTATTGATCAATTGGCTTTTCATAAACTAAATTATTTTCATTGGCACCTGACGGACGATCAAGGATGGAGAATTGAAATAAAAAAATATCCTAAATTAACAGAAGTAGGTGCTTTTAGAAATGGAACTTTAATTGGGCATTATAATGATCAACCACATCAATTTGATAATAAACGTTATGGTGGATTTTATACGCAAGAAGAAATAAAAGAAGTGGTGCAGTATGCTGCCGATCGTTTTATTACGGTAGTTCCTGAAATAGAATTACCTGGTCATGCTCAGGCGGCCATCACTGCTTATCCCGAATTAGGTTGTCACCAAGATCCGCTGGAAGTCTTACAGAAATGGGGCGTATCAGAAAATATCTTTTGCCCTAAAGAAGCAACCTTTTCTTTTTTAGAAGATGTACTAGATGAGGTGATCGCCCTCTTCCCCGGAAAATATATTCATATCGGAGGCGATGAATGTCCTAAGACGCAATGGGAGGAAAGTGCTTTTTGTCAGCAACTCATGCGTAAAGAAGGATTGAAAGATGGCCATGAACTGCAAAGCTATTTTATTAGAAGAATAGAAAAATATATCAATTCAAAAGGTCGGCAAATTATTGGTTGGGATGAAATTTTGGAAGGTGGTTTAGCACCCAATGCTACCGTGATGTCTTGGCGAGGTATTGAAGGAGGAATTGAGGCTGCCAAAGCAGGTCATGATGTGGTGATGACGCCAACTGGTTTTTGTTATTTTGATTATTATCAAAGTGATCATCCGGATGAACCGTTGGCAATTGGAGGATTTATTCCACTGGAAAAAGTATATAGTTATGAACCTATTCCGGAGGAACTTAATGCTTCAGAAGCAAAATTTATTTTAGGAGCACAAGCGAATGTCTGGACAGAATATATGCCTAGTTTTGAGAAGGTAGAATACATGATGTTTCCTAGATTATGTGCTTTGGCAGAAGTGGTTTGGACGCAAAAGGAAACAAAGAATTTTGAACAATTTATCAGCAGACTATCTCCACATATTAATCGTTTGGAGGCGATGGACATCAATACTGCCAATCACCTTTACGATCTAAATTCTTCGATTGCTCCCGTTGATGGAAAAGTGGAAGTCGCCTTAAATTTGCTGGCAAAGGATGCAGACATTTATTATAGCTTGAATAATAGTGAGCCGACCATGCAATCAACCTTATATAAAACACCGATCACGGTGGATGCCAGCACTGTCGTAAAAGCGCAGGCTTTTTTAAATGGAGAAAAAAAAGGGAAGAGCTGGGAACAATTTCTTGAAATGCACAAAGCTGCAGGAAAAAAGATAAACTTACTGACAGAGCCTCATGCAAAATATAGTGCTGGTGGTCATGGAGCGATCATCAATGGTGTATTAGGAAGTAGTGAAAGATATGGAGATGCAGAATGGTTAGGCTTTGATGGAAAAGATTTTGAAGCAATTATTGATCTGGGAAAAGAGGAAACAATTAGTAGTGTTGATTTTCGATTTTTTAAAGGAGAAGGCCAATGGATTTATCTTCCCAAATCTGTCCAAATATTATCTTCAAATGATGGAGAATCATTCACGGAAGTAGAGACAAATACGGATATCAATGGAGACTCGAAAGTAATAGGCGTTAAGGTTCCTGTTAAAGAAACAACCACTAGATTCTTGAAAATTATAGCTAAAAATTATGGCCTAATTCCGAAAGGAAAACAGGGTGGTGGACATGAAGCCTGGTTATTTATTGATGAGATTTCTGTGAATTAAAATTTCCTCCAATTTTTCCACCATCTTTTTTGATCCAATATAAAATGCCGTTCGTTGATGAATACCTTTTGGTTCTATATCTAGGGTTGCCTGTTTTCCATTGGTAGATTTTCCGCCAGCTTGTTCTATCAAAAATGCCATTGGATTGCATTCGTAACAAAGCCGTATTCTTCCATTCGGAGCAAGACTGGAATTAGGATATAAATAGATCCCTCCTTTTATAAGCGTACGGTGAAAATCCGCAATCGTAGTCCCAATATATCTTCCGGTATAAGGTCGGTTGGAGGCTTTATCTACCGACTTACAATAATCTAAATAGGCTTTGATAGAATCAGAAAAATAAGCATGATTCCCTTCGTTGATACTATAGATATTACTCGTTTCCGAAATTTTCATATTAGCATGAGAAAGAAAGAAAATACCAGTCGCTGGATCATACGTAAAACCATGGACGCCATTTCCAACCGTAAATACAAATAGGGTAGAAGCACTATAAAGAAAATATCCCGCTGCGATTTGTTGCCGACCGGCTTGAAGAAAATCTGCGGTATTCGCAATGCTTCCAACTGGAGATTTACGACGGTAAATCGAAAAAATACTTCCTACCGAAACATTGGCTTCCAGATTGTTAGAGCCATCTATTGGATCAATTAGTACAATATATTTTCCATTTCTCCCATCTTCATTTTCTAAAATTATAACCTGATCTTCTTCCTCCGAACCAATTCCACAGACTTCGTTGCTCGCCTTTAGGGCCTTGATGAAAAGGTTATTGGCGTATAAATCTAATTTTTTTTGTTCTTCACCATGTATGTTTATGGTTCCTGATTTTCCTTCCAAGTTTTTGGTCAATCCCGCTTTGCTTAACTGACTACTCATTACTTTTCCTGCTTGCGTAATGGCAGTTAATAAACTGCTCAGTTCTGCTTTGGGGTAGGGGAAGTCTGTCTGTGTTTTTATTAAAAATTCTTCGAGCGTGATTAATTCGTTCATGTTGTTTTTTGATAAAGCATGTGAATCAAGTGTTGAAAATAAATTTACCAAGCAAATGTAAAAATATTAAATGGTTTTTGCTACCTGCCTGTGGTTGAGTGCAGCAAGCAGCAAAAAAAAATCTAAAACTCAATCCGATAACTAAACACTGGAATCAATCCGCTTTGGGTTTGGTCAAAATAACTTCCACTAGAAGGATTAAAAAATCGTTGTTGTACATTTTCGCGATTAAGTACATTTTGAATATCTAAACGAATATTATGAGACATTCGAGGTCCGTTGATTCGGTAATTTACGCCTAAATCAATTCGAGTATAATTCGGTAGTCGCAGTGTATTTAATTCGGCTAATTTATAGATTGCTTGGCCTTGTTGCATAGAGGCGGCTACATCAATTGGTGTATCTCGATTACCGCCCGTTAAGATATATTTTAGGTTCAAACCAAAACGATTCTTTTTCTCTTTTCCTATTTTAAATTCCTTGCCTCCGATCACGTTTAATAAATAATTTGAATTGAATCGGGTATTAAAACTTGTTCCATTTTTACCTTTAAATTTAGAGTCAAACAAAGAAGCCGTTACCATAAAATAGGAGCCTTTAGAAAAGAATTTTTCCAAGGTAATATCAACGCCTAAATTTCGACCCGTTCCATCATTGACCAAAGCTTCTGTTCTGACGAGTTCCCACACACTGAGTGTATTTAGAGCAGACCTAAATCCAGTAATCGAAGTATCATCCGTTACAGGAACTTGATATAAGTATTGGTAATAAAGTTCGGTTTTTAGACGGTAATTATTGAATAATTTCCAATCGTATCCCAACACGGCGTGTAAGGATTTGGTCATGTCTAGATCTGGATTAGGACTGATCGTTCGTCCGTCTGGAAGAATGGTTTCTGATAAATATAGGGCAATATGTTCTGGTTTAGAATGAATGCCTAATGCAGCACTCAGCTTTTGCCGAGGGTTCATTTGATATTGTAATGCCAGCCGTGGTTCAAAAGAAATTCTGTTGTTTATACCCAAGTGGGTAACGTGAAATCCAGTGTTTAAAGTCCATTGTGGATTAAACCGATATTTCCATTGAGCGAACGCTTGATTTCTGGTGCCACTGCCTTTATTATCAAAAAGCGTAAAGAGTTCGTTCGTTGAAAAATCAAATTCTTGTTCATCAAGTGTAAACTTTTCATAGCTAAAAATTGCTCCAGCACGAATGGTACTTTTAGCATTTAATTTATGCGTATAAGTAGTCTTTGCTCGAAAAACAAAATTGTCAAAATTCTCCACATCTTCTACGGTTCGGCGATAATTGTCGTCGGCTTCTAAGAAAAAGGCTTCTCCTCTATATTGGTTATTAGATAAAATAGCTATTGTTTGTAAATAACTTTTTTCAGTTAAAACTAGACGATGGGAGAGTCCGATGGTACCAACAGTTTCTCCTTCTCGATAGCCTTCGCCATCATTGTTTTCCCATTTCGTAGAATCCCGTGCTGGCTCAAAAGAACTACTATTATTACCAATCAAACCAAACAAGCCAAAAGTTCCTGCTTTGGCGGTTGGTACATTCACCTTAAAAGATAAATCTTGATAAATAACATCATCGTCGTCTACTAGATTGAGGCCGAGTTTGGTCAATAATCCCAAGGTAGAATAACGATAGTTTAATAAATAGGAAGCCTTACTATTTTTAGAAAAGGGTCCTTCAATTCCTGCTTCTAACCCTAAGACACTGAGCATAAATGCGTACTCGTTTTTTTCGTTATTTCCATTTCTTAAACGAACATCAAATACCCCTGAAAGAGCATTGCCAAATTCAGCCGGAAAAGCTCCCGTATAAAAATCCGAATTGGTCAACATCGTACTACTCAACATACTCACACCTCCTCCCGAGCTACCCAAGGAAGAAAAATGATTGGGGTTGGGAATTTCAATACCTTCTAATCTCCAAAGTATTCCTTTAGGAGAATTTCCTCTGACCACAATTTCATTATTCAAATCATCCGTTCCTCCTCCAATCGCTACTCCGGCGTAGTTGAGTGCCATCCGAGCAGGATCGTAAAAACTGGCCGCATACCTACTCGTTTCTTCTACCGAAAAAGATCGAGCACTAACGGTTGCCATCTCATTGAGTGGATTTTCCTTATCCAATTTTGCGACGACGACTACCTCCTCCAAACTTTCAATCGATTCTGCCAATGCTACATTGAGCACAACTTCTTTTCCGGAGGTGACCATGATTTCACTTAGAATAGCTGGTTCATAACCTAGATAAGTTACTTGCAGACTGACTCTGCCGAGTGGCACTTTTTCAATTTTAAAATATCCTTCTAAGTCGGTAGTAGCACCTTTCGGATCTGCCGTTTCAAGCACCAAAATATTAGCACCAATTAAAGGGATTTTGGTATCTTGATCTACGATCGTTCCACGAATAGTTTGACTTAATTCTTGAGCAGTGGCAGGGTTGGTTATCCAGAATAGGAGGATTGCCAAAAAGGATAACTTTTTGAATTGGTTCATAACTTTTATTTTTTGTAAAGACCTACCAA
>CALKJE010000022.1 GCA_937995675.1 uncultured Saprospiraceae bacterium | reverse complement strand
GATTGGTAAGAAATGGACTTGGCAGTGGAGTTATAATGGAGATACATACGGAGATGCCAGGTTTACCAGGTGGGAAGGAATTATAAAAATGAATTTTGCATACCATGTTACAAACAAAGAAATAGTGGAATTTTCATTTGGCGCGGTAGAATGTTATAAAATTTCAGCTAAAGGAGTTGGCGGAGGTATGACCAATACCATGGACTACTTTTTTAATCCTAAACTTGGTTTTTTAAAATTTATTTATCGTACCAATGATGGGGCAGAAGTTAATTTGTATGCGGTAGATTATAAAAATAAATGCCAAGAATGAAAAATATGAAAAAAAATTAAAACACGGTTTCCACCATTGCACTACTATTCCTTTGTCTACTTTCTTGCAAGAATAATCCAGTTACTAATAAGATGGATACTTTGAATTGTGAAACAGTTAATTTTCTGCTTTCACAAGATCAGTTCTATAGAATTAAGCATATGAATATTCTTTCACCCACTTTTTATTTTCTAGATTCTTTGCTAAAAAAATCAGGATATAAAACTGGTTTGGACGAGTTGAGCAACGTCGATCCAGATGATATGAAAGCGTTCCGAGAGCAGGTTGAGATTATAGAAAATGATCTTGTGATTGACCAAACGGTAGTCGACTCAATCTGGCAATTGCAAGAGATGTTTGATCATGAAAATACGATAAGGCTCATATCTATTCTAGATAAAATGGACAAAACTAAAATAGATAAAATGCCTTATGAGTGTGGACGAGAAAGTTTTATTGTTTTCGTTCATAGCCCTTCCACTCTAAAAGAAGAAGTAAAAAGGATCATTGATAAAATAGGTTTAGAAAAAATAGATGAAGCTCAATTTAATCATATCAGCTGGCATCTCAACGGACGAAACTGATAGATACGGAAAGTTTATAGATCAAATAATTAGGCTCCTCTAAAATGACTTTTCACTAATTTTCAATTATAAATTGTCAAAATAAATCTAGCCAAAAACCAAAAAAGCCAGAAAAGAACTCCCGCTCCATTCTGGCCTTTACAATTTTTTAAAATAAAAGATTTACACGAAAGAGGGCATAATCCGCACATCAAAAAATCCATAAATCCGCACATCCACAAATCCGCACATCAAAATTTCGTCCACTTCTGCTTACTCTTCCCACTCGCCACCACCTTCTCAATAAACAACATCCCACGCACCCCATCTTCAATTCCAGGAAAATCTGTATAGATCGCTTTCGGCTTTTTACCATTCAATCTCGCTCGAACACATTTTGCAAAATTCCGATAAATATTTCCAAACGCTTCTAAATAACCCTCCGGATGTCCCGCTGGAATTCGCGTATGTTCCTGTGCTTCAGGATATAATTTCCCGACACCTGTACGCATGATTTCCATTGGCTTATCGAGCCATTTTACGATCAGCGAATTAGGTTCCATCTGATACCATTCTAGTCCAGCTTTGGTACCATAGATTTTGATATTTAAATTGTTTTCTTCCCCTGCTGAAATCTGACTTGCGTAAAGAATTCCTTTAGCGCCATTTTCAAATTCTAGTAGAACATTACCATCGTCATCGAGTTGCCGTCCAGGAACCAGCGCACTCAAATCCGCGCAGATTTTTTTGATTTGTAAACCAGAAATATATTCCGCTAAATTTTCAGCATGCGTTCCAATATCACCCATCGCACCTGCAATTCCTGAGCGTTTGGGATCCGTCCGCCAAGCCGCTTGCTTCTGTTCAGAGTCTTCTAGTTTGGTAGACAACCATCCTTGTGGATATGCGACCACGATCTTCCGTATTTCTCCAATCTTTCCTTTAGCGACCATCATCCGTGCTTGCTTCACCATCGGGTAACCCGTATAGTTATGTGTCAAGGCGAAAATCAATCCCGTCTTTTTGACAATCTTTTGTAGCGATTTAGCTTCTTTAAGATTAAAACAAACCGGCTTATCACAAACGACATGGAATCCATTTTCTAACGCCATCTTAGCTGGTCCATAATGTAGATGATTCGGTGTGACAATCGAAACAAAATCCATCCGTTCTCCTTCTGGTAATGCTTTTTCTTTCTTAATCATTTCTTCATAAGAACCATACACCCGATCTGCTGGTAAATATAAATCTTGTCCTGATAATTTTGACTTTTTTGGATTGCTACTAAAAGCACCACAAACCAATTCTATCTCTCCATCAATCGCTGCTGCCATTCGATGTACTGCTCCAATAAAAGCACCACGGCCACCACCGACCATGCCCATTCTTATTTTTCTATTTTTCATAAAATTTTATGTTTTTTTAGTGTCTTGCTTTTTGATTTCCTCCTTCCTGGAGATCCACTCTGCCGGTAGAAGTTTTCCTTTTGGGGCAAGGGGCGTGATGGCCTTCTTTATGCCCATTTCTACTTTTTTGCTTTTCTCACCTCCCAGCTCCGGCAGTAACGCCGGAGGGTAGCTGCTTCCCGCTCTCTGATGATTGAAAGCTTTTTTATTTTATCTTTTTTTACTTGTTAGTTTTCAAAGAATACAGTTTACAGTTTTAATTTGCTTCCCTCTTGAAGAGTCACCTTGCGGGTAGCGGTTCCCCTTCAGGGGTAAGGGGGTGCGCTGGCCTCTTGATAAGTTCTTACAACTCCAAAAATGTCCTACTTTTACCTTTCTCTTTAATTTTCCTGAGAACTTCCTCAAGTCGAATGTTTACATCTTTATTTTCAAATCGAATAATCTCTATGTAATGCTAAATTTTCTGTTCGATCTTCATCATAAAATTTCTGTGCTTTTTCGAAATGATGAGCACCATCCAATTCAATTCCTAACTTTACCTGATGACAATAAAAATCTAAGACGTATCGACTAATAGGATGTTGCCGACGAAATCTAAATCCACCTAATTGCTTCTTCCTTAGCTTTGACCAAAGAATAGTTGCTGTTGGCGTCATAGATCTGCGTAATTTTTTTGCATGACCAAAAGTTGAGGGTTTAGCATTTAGATGCATGTTTTTTCTCATAAGCTTTAACTAGCGTTATTGTACTTGTTTTTGTTTTTTTCTTGTAAAATTTATCTCCCTTCCGAAGAACCACTTCGCGGGTAGCGGTTCCCCCTTTAGGGGGTTAGGGGCGCGCGCTGGCACTTACTCTAATTCAATCTTTTCATTCTTAAAAGTAATGAAGTAAAGCAATCCTACCGCTCCAGCAATACAAGCAGGGATGATCCATACCATTTCCCAAGCATGTCCGCCACCAGCGATCGCATTTTGCTGTACAATCATACCACCAACTCTAAATCCAATCAACATTCCCAATCCATAAGTGGCCAACGTAATTAATCCTTGAGCTGCACTTTTGAATTTTTCTCCCGCTTTGTAGTCGGTATAGATTTGTCCAGAGACAAAGAAAAAATCATAACAAATACCATGTAACACAATAGCGCCAACCAGCATTCCATATCCGGTTCCAGTTGCTCCGTCTCCATAAGCAAACAAAAGGTATCTCGCTACCCAAGCAAGCATTCCTATAAACAAGGTCATTTTTATTCCATATTTTTTTAAGAATAAAGGCAGCAATAACATAAATAAAACTTCCGATGCTTGGCCTAATGTCATAACCGCAGCTGCGTTATCTACACCAGATTCATTTAAATATAAATTGGCATTTCCATAATAGAATGCGAGTGGAATACAGATTAAAATAGAGGCGATAAAAAATACCAAATAGTTTCGATCTTTCAACATCCCTAATGCATCTAAGCCTAAGATGTCTCTTAGTGATACCGATTCACCTTTTGATTTCGGAGGTGTCTTTGGTAAGGTAAAACTAAGTAGGCCGAGTACTAGAGAAGCACCCGCTGCTAAAAGAAAAGTATTTTGTAATAGGTTGGCAGATTCCCAGCCCATATATCCAATCATCAATCCTGCTGCAATCCAACCCACCGTACCCCAAACACGAATGCTTGGAAACTGCGCAGATGGATCTTCCATCTGATTAAAAGCAATAGCGTTGACGAGTGCTAAGGTGGGCATGTATACCAGCATATAACCTAAAACGTACGGATAGAATTCTGCAAAACCTGGTGATTGCGAAGCCATATATAAAAGCCCTGCTCCCATCAGATGAATAATTCCAAGAATGATTTTTGCATCAAAAAAACGATCAGCAATTAATCCAATAATAAAAGGCGCAATGATCGCACCCCAAGATTGCGTTTCGTAAGCCATACCTATTTCGGTATCTAACGCACCTAAACCTTTACTCAAAAAGGTACCCATGGTCACAAACCATGCTCCCCAAATGAAAAACTCCAAAAACATCATGAAGCTTAGCTGAATTCTCATTCCTGAACCCATATTAATCGTATTTTATTTATTTAAAATTTTATTTTTATACCTTAACTAAAAAACTAACTCATTGAAATCCTTTTCAGTCAATTCACCAAGTCGCGTATCATAGGCTAGAAGAGAGCCAAACGTTAGCCCGTCATCAGCCAAACACGTCAGAAGAGCACCGCCAATCTAACTATAAAGACCGAATTTTCACATTCCTAAATGCCACACCATCTCCATGATCTTGTAGTATAATATGTCCTTTTTTAAACGTTCCAAAATCCTCCGACATATTTTTAAATTTGCTATTGGCAATCATCTCTTTCCATTTATCGCCAAACATTTCGAAATGTACAACTTTCTTTCCGTTTAACCAGAATTCTACTTTGCCTTTTAGACTCCGAATCATCACTTCATTCCAAGAACCAGCCGACTTGACCATTAGC
>CALKJE010000021.1 GCA_937995675.1 uncultured Saprospiraceae bacterium | reverse complement strand
CATCGGCCGCTTAGATCCTCCTCTAGTTTCTACCGCACGACTTAACTGAGACAGTGCGATTACAGGTACACTCAATTCCTTGGCCAGGGCCTTAAGAGAACGAGAGATCATACTAATTTCTTGTTCCCGATTCCCTTTGTTGTCTCCTCCTCCAGTCATCAATTGAAGGTAATCGATGATGACCATCTGAATATCGTGTTGCATCTTCAAACGTCGGCACTTTGCTCGCAATTCGAAGATGTTGATTCCGGGTGTATCATCAATAAAGATGGGAACCTCTGACATTTTCTCAATGGCACTTTGCAGTTGTTGCCATTCGTAATCTTCTAGTTGTCCCGAACGAAGCTTGCTACCTGAAATTTCCGCTTCCATCGAAATCAATCTTTGTACTAATTGAAGATTGGACATCTCCAGGGAAAATATCGCTACCGCTTTATTAAAATCTACTGCGGCATTTCGTGCTAAGGCCAACGTATAACTCGTTTTACCCATACCTGGACGCGCTGCCACAATGATCATATCAGAAGGCTGCCAGCCGGAAGTTAGTCGATCTAATTCGGTAAAACCAGTTGGTACTCCTGTGAGTCCTTCTTCTTTTTGGGACATCTCCTCCAATTGCTTGAGTGCTTTCGCTGCTAGAGATCCCATACTTTCATATCCACGACTTAAGTTTTGTTGGGTAATATTAAAAAGTCCCTGTTCTGCTTCGTCAAGTAGACTAAAAACATCCGTAGTATCTTCGTAAGCATCTCGGATAATTTTAGTAGAGACAGTAATCAGTTCTCGTTGGATATGTTTTTGTGCGATGATTCTCGCGTGGTATTCAATATTGGCGGCAGAAGCAACTCTGTTGGTAAGTTCTACGAGATAATAAGGTCCACCAGCTTTGTCGATATCACCGGACTTTTTTAGTTCTTCGGTAACCGTTAATAAATCGACCGGTTGTGTTTTTTCAAAAAGGCGCAACATGGCTTTGTAGATCAAGGTGTGCGCATCTGCATAAAAACTTTCGGGTCGTAAAATATCCAAGACAATAGAGAGCGCATCCTTGTCGAGCATCACTGCTCCCAAGACTGCTTCTTCGAGTGGTAAGGCCTGTGGTTGGACCTTTCCAAAGACATAATTAGAAAGCTGATTCTCTTTCTTTTTATTATTACCTCGGTAATTGTCTTTTTTCTTGGATGGATCGTATTTGTCAGACATTTTTGATGATTAATATCGTTCTTGAAAAATCTACTATAGCAAAGGATTAATTAAAAAGAATAACTTATAACATTTGGCTGCTTCCTTTGCGCCTACTCTTCCCTGCCAAAATCGTCATTACCCTTAGGGGTAATTCCAATTTTTTCATCTCGATTAGACACAAAGTAATCAACCCAAACCTTTATATCCTATTCTTTAATTAATCCAAAGCTAATCTTTACCTCGCAAGATTTTTTTTATAAAATTTGTGAACAAGATTGAGCAATTGTGGATAACTTTCAAAACGATGTGGATAACTCTGTGCAAAAGCCTTTAATCTCTGTCATCAGAGTGTAAAACAGGATATCAACTTCGTTCTAATGCTAAAAAAATATTGCCTTATTTATATTATCTAATAACTTGATTATTAGAACTTTAAATCTAAAAAAAGAATAAGTATTAAGTCTATTCTTCTGAAATATCTATCTAAATAAAGAAGAAAAACATGGTCATTCTTAAGTCTGTGAATTTCGTCAAAAAAATGTTAGTAATGTGGATAAGAATTTATTATTTTTTAAAACTCCTTCTATTTTTAAGGAAATATCCTTCAAAACAAATATAAACATTTTGTTGTAAAAATACAAAATTTTAATTATTTTAGTGGCATTTTTTGCCATTGAATAAATTAATGAACTGGAAAACGCTCGTAAAAATAGGATTGATTGGGACAGATCGCAGTAAGATTTCTGAGGAAATGTTTCATAAATTAGAAGCGATGGGAATCAAAGACGAGGATCCTGCTCGACTGATTTTGAAAGCTGCGGCCACCATGAGTATGATGAGGAAAGCAGGCATCCAACCAAAAGATTTTGAAGGAGATCTCCCATCTGCTACTGAAAAGAACCAAACCAACATTTGTAGCAAAAGAGCCATTCAGTATTTGAACATGATCTTAAAGAGAAATGATCTATCTATCTTAAAAGAGTTTCTCACCACTTTAAAAAAATATAATAAATCATTACCACCAGAATCGCTTCCAATCATTCTAGACAAAGCGATTAAAACTCCGACTCTTTGGGAAGCACTTAGTCCTGCACTTGATGACCGAGGTCGCTGGTTGATGACTCAAAACCCTCTCTGGGCAAAATTAGATTATACGCCAACTCTAAATGATTGGGAAACTGGCAATACAAAAGAAAGAACAGCTTATTTACTTCATCAAAGATCAATCAATTCTACTACGGCACTTACCCTCCTAGAAGAAACTTGGTCACAAGAGAATACGGCTACTAGAAAAAGATTATTGGATACCCTAGAGATTGGGTTATCCAAAGCAGATGATGTTTTCTTATCTGCTCGCTTAGAAGACAAACAAAAAAATATTCGTGAAAAGGCCGCCAACTTGCTCTCCAAAATTCCAACTTCTTCTTATCATCAGCGAATGCTGATTAGATTAAAAAAACTAATCATTCTCAAAAAAACTAAGCAGCAATCTGTTCTACAAATCAAACTTCCAAAAGGAGTAGATGATACCATGATAAAAGATGGAATAAAAGCGAGTCTACAATTATATCGAAGTGGGAATAAAGCAAGTCAGCTAGCACAAATGATTAATAAGCTGCCATTAGAATCTTGGACTGAACTCACTGGATTAAGTCCTAGAAAATTACTTCCACTATTTATCGAGAATGAGTATGCTTACCTACTATTAAACTCCGTTTCAGATGCTGCAATTCATCATCGTAATGAAGAATGGAGCACCCTAATTTTAGAACAGTGGCTGGCTAATAAAGAAGATAAATTATGGCAAGACTTTGCGCCATTGCAACTAATCTCTGTTCTCAACCAAGATGCTTACAATCAACTAACGCTTTCCGGATTTAAGGATATCAAATTTTTACCCGCTGAAAATACGCCACTAGATTTTTTATTACAACAAGGAAAACATGAATGGCAAAAAGACTTATCACTTACCTTTTATGATCGATTAAAATCTTGGTTAAATTCTTCTGAGGCTACTCATTGGGGAGACTGGCATCTTCGTAAGATTCTAATTATTGCTGGCTTGCAAGTGCCTGCATATTTGTATCCTAAAATAAGTAAAAATTGGCCAGAGCATTTGCCAGTTTGGAGTGGCTGGGAAAGAGATATATCAGGAAGTTTGACAAGTTTAGAGTTGCGCTATAAAGTTGAAAAAGCACTAAAAGAAAATTAATAATCTATTGTTTTACGGCTTTCATTGGGATACCGATGCACTGCTTTTCCATATAATCCATCATTCGATTGATTAATTCTTTGGTATCCTCATCTAGATTTTCCAGATCTTTTTTAAAGACCTTATTAATCGCGTGAGCCTTTACTGCTTTTATTTCGATCGGCACATTTTTCATGGCTTTAATAATCTGCCGTTGTCGGTGTAATTCCGTGAAAGCATTGATTTTTCTTTTCAACATCTTTCTTCCTTTTACAACTTCATTTTGGCGGAAGCTAAGGTTCTCTTTAGCAAGGTTCCGCAAATCTTCAATCTCGATGTATTGTACATTAAATTCATTGACTACTTCACGATCGATATTATTAGGGATTGCCAAATCAATCAGGAGTTTTGTATCTGTCTCTCCCTGAAGTAATTGATGGTATAATGTTGAATTCACCAATGCTCCAGTAGCACCTGTACAAATAATCATCACATCAAACCCCTCCTGATAATCAGGCAAGTCTTTTAAAGCCGCACCTCGACCTTTGATCATAGCAGCTAAACTTTTGGCTCGATCTAAACTACGGTTAAAAATGGTAATGTTTTTAAATTCATGCTTACGCAGAAATTTTACGACCAAAGTATTCGTTTGTCCTGCACCGACCAATAATATTCTAGCGTTACGAGCAACTTTATGGCTGAGTAATTTTTGGATGGCCAATGAAACAATAGAAACTGGTTTTTCTCCAATGCGTGTCCGTGCGTAAATTTCTTTAGCACCTTCTACAGCAGCATTCATCGCGATTCGAATATGATCACCCGTTAGTTTTAAGTCGTAGCATTTTTGATAAGATTCCCGTAATTGTCGAAGGATCTCTCGTTCTCCTACCACTAAGGAATTCATAGAAGCAGCCACCTCAAAAAGATGATTTAAGGCCTCACGCCCTTCATATTGAGAAACTTGTTCGAGCGTTGCTAAGTCAACTGAGTTATTGACATGCTGAAAAAAGGAAGTGATAAAAGGAGTATCTATTTTTTGATCGGTATAGAAAAAATACATGATCCGATTACAAGTAGACAAATACATGATTTCATCTATCTCCGCATGCTCTTTTAGAGAAAATAAGTGATCAGATAACTCTGTATCCTCGCAAGAGAATGCATATTGCCCCAACGTGTTTAGTTTGACGTTGTGATGAGTAACCGTTAATATTTTGTAGCCTCCGATCATTAAGTAAGGTTTCTTTCTTAGTTGGAGCTCTTAACTCCGTCTACAAAAGTAAAGTTTACAGGTAGATTTTTTGTCATAATACTGTGATAAGTAGCTCGTAAATAGCAACTTCCAGCCTTATGGTTATATGTCAGACAAATTT
>CALKJE010000020.1 GCA_937995675.1 uncultured Saprospiraceae bacterium | reverse complement strand
ATTTGATGGCGTCGTCCTTGATTTTGGTGACTATCAAAGCACCGCACAACGGATGGAAGTACAGACTTTTTTAATTGATCAATTTGAATTGTTCAGTGATCGGTCTTCTGTCGATGAAGGGATCTTTCGATATCAAATTATCCTAGCTCCTGGCTATCCAATTGAGTTTTTAAATGTTCTAGCCAAAACGGTAGACTTGATCAGCTTTAAAGTAGAACAGCCTAAACAACTAGATTATTTTGAAGTGTTGAGTAACAACGGATTTAGTGGAATGAGCAAAGTCGGAATTGATCTAAAAAAGAAAAATTTCCGAGATCGAGTGGAATTAGAAGCATACATCGACATGGTAAAAAATGTCTACGAAATAAATTATATCACCCTCAATGGACTGAATGATTTTCTAGACATTGATACTAAAACGATTATTAAAAAGAATGATTAATGGATTGTTTGATCTCGTTTTATTGCGAGACAGGTTGTGCGGATGTGCAGATTCTGTCTTAATACCAGATAAGATATGTGGATTAACTTGTTGAATAAAAATATTTATTAGTGAAAATAAAAAATTAGAAGAGTCTCGAACTCTAAACGTGAGAGGCGGCTTTAATTTCCCTCTCGGATTAGCGCAAGAAGAAAGCGACCGTAGGAAGCGTCTGACTAAGCTAATACGAGATTAAAGGAAATTAAAAGAGCATCGAACTCTAAATGTGAGAGACGGCTCTAATTTTCCTCTCAGATTAGCGCAGGCAGGAGCGACCGAAGGAAGCGTATAACTAAGCTAATTTGAGATTAAAGAAAATTAAAAGAGTCTCGAACTCTAAAATATATGAAGAGCTTTACCGGATTCAAGTACCAGCAATCGGTCTTAAAGACTGTGGACGAACCGCCCGTTAAGAAGAAATTCAACTGGGACCGGTTCTCCTTTTTGTGCGTGTTGGCATTGATGTTCGTGTATATTGGCTATCGAATTTATACGAAGGTGACTTTTATTAAAGTACATGGTCAGGTGATTTTAGATAAAATGGCGGTGAATTTTACAGATGATATTCGATTGGAAGAAATCTGTGTGGTGGAAGGAGATAAAATTAATTCAGGAGATACTTTGTTTGTTTATACATTTGAAGATCAAGCGCATGTAGAAAATCAGATGAAGAGTATTACTCATAATATTAATTCAGGAAGTGATAATACCAAATGGTATGATCGTGAAATTCTAAATATAAAAAGACAAATAGCCGTTAAAAAGAGCGAACAGAAAGGCGTCGGAGTGAGACTCGAAGGGAAGAAGATGGAGCGGAAAGCACAAGAAAAACAAATTCTATTAGGAGTAGATGTTGCTTATAAATTACCGCCGATTGATTCAGATATTATTCGTTTTGAGACGGATTATGAGGCCTATGGTCGAGAAATAAAAATCTTACGAAATCATCTTTATTTATTACGAAAACAGCAAAAAGCTTTGGCTGCTTTAGACAAAGAAAAAGTCAGAACAAAAGTTAGTCAAAGTTTAGCTTACCGTAATTCTATTTACTATTATGCTTCTCCGGTCAGTGGTGAAATTGGTCAAATTAATAATAGTCCCAATGAGGTTTGTTATAAAGCAAAAGATGTGATGGTTATTCACCAACTTGAAAACCTAAAGATCAAAGCTTATTTCCATCAGAGTTTATACCAAGAAATAAGACTGGGTGAAGAAGTTGAAATAGAATTTCCTGATGGAACTATTGGTCGCGGTGTGATCAATAATTTCTATGTTTCTACCTATGAATTACCTGCTGAATTTCAAAAAAGATACGAGCCTGTTGAACGTAGAATCGTAGTAGATATTCTTCCGCTTAATATCAATGAAGCTTCCCGTTGGATTGGATATTATAAGATGGCGGTAACCATTGTAAAGAAAAAGACCAATCGGTACGACTTTTGACTTAGATAACCTACTTATGCTATTCAGCATAGCCAACACCATACCTAATACACGACCATCTCCCTCCCTTTATTGACGTATAGCGGCGCTATACGCAAACCACCTTTGACTTTATTAGTGTGTCTTTAATATCATAATATGCTGGCAATCAATAAGATAAACAAGCAGGCCCTCATTGAATATGAGGATTTTCTCTTCATGTATGTAGAGGAAGAAGAGGCTTTTGATAGTGAGAAAATATTCTATGTTGATGCGATTATTATTAATTCTTCTTCAACTAGACTATTCGAAAAAGTACTAAAAGTAACGCGTACGCATTACGATGCAGAAATTTATCTTAAACCTATTTTTTGTGTTCAGTACGAAGGACTACCACTTCAGGTAATTGAACGCTGTGATGGCTTAACGGATGTTACCCAATATCAAAAAATTGCACGGACTACTCGGGAAATTAAAAACAATGTTCAAAAATTATTCTTACAACAAAAATTCCCATCTAATGAATTTGGTGTGCTCTACAAAACGATGCAGTATTTATATACTCGAAATCATGATTTAGTTCCGTTTGTGAATCGACACGCTCGCTTGAGTTATACGTATCCTTTTGTGAGTTTGCAATTGGAAGACGAAGAACAGAAGAAAATTCTGGATATTTTAAAGAAAGGAATTCAAGATGGATTTTTACGAGAAGAGCAGATGTTGGATAAAATACATATTTGCGATGCTTGTTATAGCGCGCATCATAATATTCGAGAAACTTGTTTACACTGCAACGGCATCGACCTAAAAGTACAAGATCTCATCCATCATTTTCAGTGTGCGTACATTGGACCGGAGACAGATTTTATGCAAGAGTATACCGATGATTTGATCTGTCCTAAATGTCAAAAAATATTGAGGCATATTGGAGTAGATTACGATAAACCTTCACATATATTTAATTGCAATACCTGCAGTGAGCATTTTCAAAATCCAGTGTTTACTTACAACTGTGTAGACTGTGGAAAAATAAGTGATATTCGTCATTTACAAGAACATCTAATTAAACGAATATCTCTAACCGCAAAAGGGAAACAGCTGGTGTTAAGTGGTTTGCCAAGGAAAACTTACGAGTCAGATAGTAAGGCAAAAGAGGTGACGGGTGTGTATGAATTAGATGTTTTTAAAAATATTCTAGAACAAGAAAAAGCAAGAACGGCATTTAATCCTGGAAGGACTTTCTTTGGAAAAGTAGCAGTAGTAGATGAAAAATTAAATGGGATTAGCTGGAAAGAAAAGATGATCCTACGAGATGAGTTAGCTCGTGAATTAAAAAGCTATCTCAAAGAATATGATATGGTTACTGCGGTGAGTGCCGGAGAATTCTATTTTTTAAAATTAGAATGTACACCAGAAAAACTAGAAGAACTTGGTGAACTGATTGTCTTTAATCTAGAAGCATTGGTAAGAAGTAATGTAAAGGATAGTCAAGTAGTTGTTTCGGTGAATACGCAACCGGTTTTGCATAATCAAACAGTTGTAATGTAGTAAGGAGCGATATGGATTTTATCATAGAATTTTTTAAATATTGGAATTATGTAGGACTGGGGAAAATGATTCGCATCTTCTGGTATTTTATATTCTTTGAGTTTGGTCGTTATGTAGTGTTGGAATTTTGGGTACTCTTTGTATACTGGCTTGGACGAAAAAGAAGAGCAAAAGAATGGGAAGCTGCTAGACAAGCACTTTATAATGAAATGCCGCTGATCTCTCTGATCGCTCCTGGAAAAAACGAGGGAAAAAATATTTTTAAATTAGTAAAATCTCTCAACGAACAAACCTATCAAAATGTTGAAGTCATCATTGTTGATGATGGTTCAGATGATGAGACGCCGATCATTGGGCGTAACTTGGAAAAAAATGGTTTGATCGATATCTTTATCCGTAATGATATGCGAGGTGGAAAAGCCTCTGCGGCCAACTTAGCGTGGCGATATTCTCGAGGAAAATTTCTTTTACACTTGGATGCCGATTGTTCTTTTGATCGAACTGCCGTAGAAAATATCATCATTCCGTTTTATTTAGATCCTGAAATTGGTGGAGTAGGAGGGAACGTAAAAGTTCGTAATGGGGATGTAAGTCTTTGTGCTCGTTTACAGTCTATTGAATATCTAAAAAGTATTTCAGTCGGTCGTATTGTCACGTCTTATTTAGGAATTTATCGAATTATTTCTGGTGCCTTTGGTGCCTTCCGAATGGATGCCTTAAAGAAAATTGGTGTTTGGGATATTGGTCCTGGATTAGATGGAGATATTACCGTTAAACTTCGTAAATCAGGATATAAAATTCATTTTGAACCAACTGCTATTTGTTTGACAGCTGTCCCTACAAAGTTTTCAAAATTATGGAAGCAACGTTTGCGCTGGAGTCGATCCTTGGTTCGTTTCCGACTGCGAAAACACTTGGATGTTTTTCTACCTCATAGAAACTGGCGCTGGGGAACCTTTCTTGGATTTGTTGAAAATGTCTTCTATAATTTTGTTTTAGATATTAAGTGGTACATCTACATTGCCGATATGATTATCAATTTTTCGTCTTGGATTTGGTTTTTGATTCCTATGAATCTTGCCTTATACATGATTGCTGGATTTATGCAGCAATTGTCTCTTTCTTTATGGTCAGAAAGGTCTGAAGATGAGCGAGTACTTTGGTGGTATGTACCCTTAATGGTTTTCTATGTAGCTTTCTTTTTACGATTCTGTCGTACCCTTGCCTATATTAAAGAATTTTTCTGGAAGGCTTCTTACCGAGATCCTTGGAATCCACAAAAATCTTCCTACCAAGCCCTTAAGAATGGGTATTAATTTTTTAAGAGGAAAAGTATATTTTAAATAAATATAAGATTCACATTTAAATAAAAGTGTATATTTGTGGTCTATTATATATTCAATATGTCTGATAGGTTATATTTTTTCGTAGACCCCAATCTATTTTATTCCCAAATTCCTAAATAACTTATACGAGTATTACTTCTTTCTCTTACCTTTTGTGGAGCTCAGTAATCAACAGATTTTGATTAAAAATCTGTAATCTCCTCTTACCTTTCGCTAAGAGCTCAAAAAATAATTTCTAACCCTCAAATTTGTAAATACCATGCGGCATTTATTAAAGACTTCTATGGTCTTATTCTTAATTTTTATATTCTCAGGTTGTGAAAAATCACCTGATTTGACTTTAGAACAACAGGAAGAGGCCAGTTTTGCAGAACCTTTTCATGAAGAAATAACAGATACCTATTTGGCGATTTTTCAATTGATTTCAACAGCGATGAGGGAAGCAATTACGAAGCCACAGCTTTACTTTTTGGCAGAGGTAGGAGATACACGATCTTGCCCTGATAGCTCAGTTTCCGGTGGGGCTTCTTATCCAAAAACCTTGACATTGGATTTTGATAACTGTAATAGTGCAGGAATTATATACAATGGTTTGGCAGATATTACTTTTAATGCAGCGTTAG
>CALKJE010000019.1 GCA_937995675.1 uncultured Saprospiraceae bacterium | reverse complement strand
GTAAGGGCGTTTTGCAAAACGCCCTTACGACGGAACTTTAATATTAATTTCTCTAGCCAATTTTACGGGCACCTCTACGGTATTGCCATTCAAATTTACTTTGATGATTTTAGGCGTTCGCTCTAAAACTTCAATATTTGTTTCTGGAAGTAATCCCAGTTTTTGAAGTTCGTTGAAGACCGTTTCACTGATCTGTTCCTCGTCGATTTGAGCAAGACTTTCAGGTGCCAAATGCGAGAGTGGGAAGTCTGGATGATCTTTCCGAGTAGGAATTTTAGAACCGTGTGGATCGGTAGAAGGATATCCTAGTTTTTCGTCTACCTCTTCAATCATATCGTCTGTTAGTAAATGCTCATATTTTTCAGCTTCCTCGTGAATTTGTTCTTCTGTCATACCCATTTGTTGAACCATATAAGTTTCCCAAAGTCGGTGTGCTCGGACCAATCTTTTGGCTTCTTTTTTACCTTCTTCGGTCAGCGTGATTTCTTGTTTTGTATTTTCAACTAGACCTTTCCTTTTCAACCTATTAAGATTTTTTCCTAATAAAGAAGCAGTAAAAGCAAGTTTCTCCATCAACTTTTCTTTTGTAATCGGACCCTTTTCTCCTAATCTGAAAGTTTGTTTTAAAATATCCTCTTGCTGAATTTTTTTCTCTAATTTTCTTTTTTGTAAAAGTCGAAAAATATATCCCTTTTTCGGCGCAAACATGGCTGTTAGAAAAAACATAAATGATACCACGACTACCAATGCTGGCCCAGGAGGCGCATCGAAAACAATGGCTAAAGACATTCCAATAAATCCAGTAATTGCACCAATCACTCCAGAAAGCGTAATCACCTTTTTTAAATTATCAGATAATAAAAGCGCCGTAGAAGCAGGGGTGATTAACATGGCAACAACGAGTATCAAACCAACTGTTTGTAACGAAGCTACCACGGTAAATGACAAGAGTAACATCAAAAAATAATGTAAAGATTTCACTGAAATTCCCATGGTCTCAGCGATTACTTCTTGGAAGGTAGCTACAAATAAATATCGGTAGAAAAGATAAATCGAAATGATAACATAGAGCATAACGGCAGCCGTCAAAAACAAATCTGTTGTTTCTACGCCTAATAAATTTCCAAATAGAAAATGCTGCATATCAATATGCGGTGAAGTATCTCCTCCATCTGCATGCACACGTGAAACTCTTGAGATACCGATAATTCCAATGGCAAACATAAACGTAAAAACAATTCCAATGCTGGCATCGGCTTTTGTTTGGACATTTTGGGAGATCCAAGTAATCATCACTGCTGTGATCATCCCTGCAATCGTGGAACCAATAAAAAAGCCAATCGTACTATATCCGACCAGCATAAAAGCAAAGACAAGGCCCGGTAAAATAGCGTGCGATAAGGCATCGCCAATTAGAGACATATTTCTTAAAACAAAAAAACAGCCCAACACGCCACAAGTAATTCCTACCATAATCGCAGCAACTAAGGCTCGTTGAAATATCGGTTCTGTCCGATAAATCTCCGGTAATTCCATCAATGCCATCCATATATCCATTCTATGCTTTTTCACAAAGATAAACAGAGAATTAATATAATCAAAGAAAAAAGTTAGTCTAGTCTAAGATTAGGTCATTTCGGCTAAAATACCTTCTTTCATAGCATAGGCAGAAGTAACGATGCTGTGAATGTCGACCGCGTCAATAATAAAGTCGATGAGTACCAGCGCGACTACAATTAGGTCTGCGCGAGAGTCGGGAAGTCGTTGGAGCGCGAGTCGTTCGGCAACAGAAGTGTGAATTATTTTTTTAGAAAATTTAGCATAACGATCAACGGGGACTGTGGCGAAAAGACCAGAGGTATCTTTTTCAGAAAGGAATAATTCTATTACATCAAAAGTTCCAGAAGCACCGATTAATTTATTTACAGAATGATTTTTTAGGGCATTGAAAAGAGGCGCAAGAATTTGCGTTAGATGCGTATTTATTGCTTGGATCTCATTGGACGAAATAGGATCATTTTTATGGAAATTTTTAAATAGAACGGCTACGCCAATCGGAAAACTCTGTGACCATTTAATACCAGATTGATTGGCAATAATAAATTCGACACTACCACCTCCGATATCTATGATGAGTACTTTTTCTTCACCAATTGGAAAAGCTTCTTTGACACCCTGATAGATAAGTCTCGCTTCTTCCGTGCCATCAATTAGTTCGATTTGGATGCCTGTTTTTTTGAAAATAAGTTGGACAAATTCTTCGCCATTACTAGCAGTTCGTAACGCAGCAGTACCGATGGCTTTGATTTTTGATACCTGATATTCTTTTAGAATTTCACTAAAACGTATCATGGCTTTGAGTCCTCGTTGGAAAGGAGCTGCACCGATGGTTTCGATGCCTTCGCTTGCCAATTTTATAAAAATTCTTTCTCTGGTTATTTCCTTAGAAATCGCAGTAGAAGATTTTTCAATAATCAATAGATGGAAGGTATTTGTTCCTAAATCAATTACTCCGTAGCGGTTATTATTATTGAGCATTTTTTTGTTGCGTTTGCTGAACTGCTTGTCGGATAGAATTTTGGTAAAACTCAAGCCCTTTATCTTTGATTCGATTGGAATGTGCGGGTTTGCCGTCTTTTAAAAAAACAAAACATCTACAGTCAGTATGTAAATAAAATTCTGCTACGCCAAGATCTTCTCCGTCCTTCTGAAAAAAAGCACGTCCCGTTGGTTTACAGGTTGAAGGTAATGCGACGGGGGTAGCTTCGAGGTGAGCCAATACATTTTGAATCGCTGGTTGATTATCAAAACTCATACTCATGGGAAGGGTGTAAAAAGTATAATCGACATACGAAGTATTATCCCAAAGCATTTGCATAAATTCTTGACTGATACTAGGCAGCATGGGGCCGGTGGTAACAGCGGGAGCTGCTGGAGATTCAGTAGCGGGAGCGGCCTGTTCCGGTTTGGTTGGGGTATCTGGTTTAGGGGAGTTACAGGCAAGAATTAATAGAGCAAAAATGGAAGAGATAAATAAACGCATAAACTAGTTATTGAAACTGCCTACGGCAGTCAGGTTGTTGAGGTTTTTTGAATTTAACTTTAAAACATATAAATAGTCTGGAAATTAATTTGATATCCAATTAATGAATTGGCGTTAGGAGTAGTCGTTTCATCTGCTATAAAAAAGGGATAAAGTGAGCGAGTATAACGGACTGTGACGCCGATATTTTTATTGACATAATACGTAGCACCAGCAACCCAGCTAACATCGTTGTCTCTGAAAAAATCTCCTAATTGGATAAACTGATTGACATCACTAGAAGAACTAATCAAACGTCCATATGATAAACCCGTATGAAAATGTAGTCGATAATAATCTTCGTTTTCGACTTGCCAATCCATATAATTAAATAATACTGGAACTTCGATATAATTGAGGGTGAGTTTAAAAGGAAAGGTACCTTGGTTAACATTCCGAGCAGCACTACCACGTTGACTGAATAATAGTTCTACTCCTAGATCCATTTTTTCTTTTAGAATAATGGCCACTCGGACACCGCCTTGGAGACCAATTTTATTATATCCCGCAGCTTCGTCTCCTTCAATCTGTGAAAGGTTAAAACCTCCCACGATACCTCCCTTAAATCGCCGTTCAACTGCCTCTTGTCCAGAGAGAGTAGTAGTGGCGAATATCATGGTGAAAAAGCAAAAAACAATAAAACGTGTGATCATCTTTTTAATTTAAAATTTGGAATTGGGTAAACATTGAACAAATTCATTCCTTATATTTGCGAAGATACTGAAGTTGTTTAAGAATTCGAAAAGAAGTCGAGAACTAGAGAAAATTCTTCAAATCGAGCCTTTTTTTGAGTGAATAGCCGCGCTATTGACGAAAAAAAAGGAGAAGAGTTGAATAATTGAATCAGTTCGTAGACAATTTTGCAGTCTTTGAACAACTTCAACATAAAGAATAGACTTGTTCTGTTGAAATCAATGAAGCAAAAGCCTCATTATCATTTTGATATTTATCAAATAAACGCATGATTAAATATACTAAACATACGCTTAAGAAAGTAGAAGAACTTTTTAATAGCATTAAATATACGATTCGCTACGAACGAGGAAATTTTCAATCTGGATATTGCATCGTGGAAAATAAGCGAATCGCTGTGATCAATAAGTTTTATGATGCAGAAGCTCGAATCAACTGTTTGATCGAAATTTTGGGAAATGTAGAGGTTGATCCAGAAACACTGGAGGAAAAAGAACAAAAGCTATATAGTCAGCTGACAGAGGTTTTTAATGCAAAAGAAAAAGAAGAGACAGCGGAAGATTCCGAAGAGAAGGTGGTAGCAGAAATAAATGCTGAAACGACGGAGGAGAAAAATGAAGAAGAGACCCCAGAAGTAACTCCTGAAAATCAATAGATTTTGAAGATTAGATTTTTAGGAACCGGAACTTCGCAGGGAATTCCAATCATTGGTTGTGATTGTCCAGTTTGCACCTCTGATGATTCCCGTGATCAGCGTCTTCGATGTGCAGTTCTTCTAAAAATTAACGAACAAAACCTAGTGATTGATGTTGGTCCAGATTTTAGGCAGCAAATGTTACGGGCAAAGGTGGCGCATTTAGATGGAATTTTGCTAACACATGAGCACAACGATCATGTTGTTGGATTGGATGATGTCCGGCCATTTAATTTCCGTTCTGGAAAAGATATGCCGATTTATGCTCGTTTGAGTGTACAAAATGACATAAAAAGAAGATTTCCTTACGTTTTTAGTGATAATCCTTATCCTGGAGCACCTTCGGTTGTATTTCGAGATATTGAAGTGGACACCTCTTTTCAGATTGGAGGTACTACCATTATTCCGATCGAAGCCTTACATGGACAATTGCCGGTTTTTGGTTTTCGAATTGGTAATTTTACCTATTTGACAGACATAAAGACAATAAGCGACCAAGAACTAGAAAAACTAATGGGTACGGAGTTACTTGTGGTCAATGCCCTACATAAAAAAGAACATCATTCCCACCTTAATCTTTCTCAGGCTTTAGCATTCATCGAAAAAATTAATCCCACTCGCGCTTATCTTACCCATATTAGCCATAAAATGGGTTTACATCAGGAGGTAGAAGAAACATTGCCTGCTAACGTATTTATAGCCTATGATAATCTAGAAATTGATTTTTTAATATAATTTTTGTTAAAAAGACAACAAAGATGAAAATAGCCGTACAATGAATAAAGCATCTATGCTTAGAATTTAGTAGTTTAGTAAAACAGTAACTATAGATTTTTTTATCTAACTCACCTAAACTGATCTTTCGGTAATCATTCTTGTATGAAACAAACAATTACTTGTTTAATTATTTGCTTGGTTAGTATTTCATTGAGCGCACAACAGGTGCCGCAATACAGTTTGTTTTCATTAAATAAGTATAATTTTAATCCTGCTTATGCTGGTTTGGACAATAGTCTGAGTCTTACTGGCGTTTATCGAAAGCAGTGGGTAGATTTGCCAGGATCACCAACTATACAAACGGTAAATGCACACTTGCCGATCTATAGATTAAATGGGGGATTTGGCATAAATATTGAAAATGAAGAGCAGGGCCCCGAGCGAACGACTTCCGCTACGGCCAGCTATAACTACTGGTTACCAGTAGGTAAACAGCATCTTCTCACAATAGGATTATCCGGTGGGTTATTGGAAAAATCACTGGATGGAACTCAATTAAGAGCTCCGGACGGATTCTATAGCGATGACCCCACTAATATTGAGCATAACGATGGAGCACTTCCTCAAGTTAAAGTTAGAGCAATGGCTCCAATTTTTAACGCAGGAATTTATTTTCAGAGCCAACAATTCGAAATAGGATTGTCTGTAAGTAATTTGACAGAATCACAAATTTCGCTCAATGAGGGAAATGCCAACACAAAAATTTCTTTGAATCGGAATTATTTTCTTATTTTTGCAAAGAATTTTGAAATTGGAAGCACATTTACACTACACCCCTCCTTGCTTGTAAAGTCTGACTTGATAGAGCATCAGATAGAAATATCAGCTTTATTGAAGTATAATGACAATATATTCGGAGGTGCTTCGTTTAGAGGATATAATTCAAATACGGTTGACGCCGTTGCAATAATTGCTGGATTTAAATTAACCCCTAAAACGACCATTGCGTACGCATACGATCTCACCCTATCGGCTCTTAGGTCGGTTAGCAGCGGATCACATGAAATCATGGTTAATTATAATTTGAATAAAGCAATTGGAGCAGGAATTCCTCCGAATATTATCTACAATCCTCGATTTTTATAGAGGGGAGCTTTATTCTACATTTTTTTGAGAACAATCTTAAGTACCGCAGCCAAAATTTACATTATATTGCTAGCAAACCAGCTTTGCCAGTAGCTTTTTGGCGTGTACTTTGACATATATTAAACAATAACTGCGAATAAGTTCTTGTTTCTGTATAAACAAACTATATTTACGTTTACTTTTTTGCTTATTATCAATCTGAAGGAAAACTCGGGTGTTAAAATGAAAAAATTATTTAAAACTTCTTTAGCGCTATTTTGCGTAGCGTTAATCGTTTCCGCTTGCGGAACAGGTCAGACCGGACAATTGGTCGGAATTGACAATCGTCCCTCTTGGAAGGGTATTAATCCTTTCGGTATGGTTTACATACCATCGGGAACACTACACATCGGTCCCAGTGATCAGGATGTAGCCAATACCATGGTCCAACGACAAAAATCCATCTCTATCTCCGGTTTCTACATGGATGATACGGAAATTACCAATAATGAGTACCGACAGTTTGTCTACTGGGTAAAGGATAGTATTTCTCATACCCTTCTAGATAACTACTACGAAACAGAAGCTGGAGAGGAGTTAATCGATTGGGAAATGGAAATTGACCCTACCGATGAAACACTTGACGAACTTTTTTACCAAGGCGATGAAAAATTTGCTGGTAAAAAGGAACTGAATGTTTCTAAACTAGAATATGAATATCAATGGTATGATTGGCAAGCTGCTGCTCACCAAAGAGATGCAAATCGTACTGCTCATATCAAAAAAGATAAGGTATTGGTTTATCCAGATACTTTAGTTTGGATTCGTGACTTTGCGTATTCTTACAATGAACCAATGGCCCGTAATTATTTCTGGCATCCAGCATATGATGACTATCCAGTAGTAGGAATAGATTGGAAAATGGCTGCGGCTTTCTCTTACTGGAGAACCAAACTATGGAATTCTTACGAAGGAAATGGTGTAAACAGTGAAGATTTCCGTTTACCAACAGAACATGAATGGGAGTATGCAGCCCGTGGTGGTCACGATTTAGCTCCATACCCTTGGGGTGGATATTACGTTCGAAATGCTAAAGGTTGTTTATTAGCAAACTTCAAGCCTGGCCGTGGTAATTATCCAGAAGATGGTGGTTTATACACTGTAAAGGCAGATGCTTACTTCCCGAATGATTATGGTCTATATAATATGGCTGGAAACGTAGCAGAGTGGACAAACACTGCTTTCCACGAAAATGCATATTCTTTCTTACACGATCTTAATCCTGATTTGCGTTATGACGCAAACGATGACGATGCTGAAGCGCAAAAGCGTAAAGTAATTCGTGGAGGATCTTGGAAAGATATCGCATACTTTATGCAGACAGGTACTCGTCACTGGGAATTTCAGGATACTACAAAGTCTTACGTAGGTTTCCGTTGTGCATTGACCTTCCTTGGACGTTCAATTAATGATTTCTAATCTTAAGAAATAAATCAATCGAAAGCATAATCAAACCTGGTTATGCTTTCGATTTTCTTTGACACAGAACTAGCCGAATCCTTTCAATTGAAATTAATCTAAATAAAATTGTAACTTTTTTAACCCTGAACGTTATGTTCAAGGGTATAACTATCAACATTTGTGTTAATATATAACCCGTACTATTAACTCATTTAAATAACCTTTTAAAAAGAACAGAAAATGGCCTTTTACAAAGCTCCTTGGTTTAAGTATTTAAAAAATTTAATTATTGGTGTAGGTGCCGCCGTCGTAATGGTGGGAGCACTTTTCAAAATCCAATCTTGGGAAGGTGGATCTGAATTATTAACTGCAGGACTATTAACAGAAGCAGGATTATTCTTAATGTTAGGTCTTTTACCACCAGACAAAGATTATTACTGGGAAAAATTATACCCAGGTCTAGAAAATTATGACTCTAAAATTCAGTCTTTAACTGCTGGCCCAGTTGGTGCAAGTGCTCCTTCTTTAAACGGTGAAGTAGTTGAGCAACAATTAGGTGGTATGTTATCTGAACTACAGACCATGTCCGCTAGCTTAGGTTCTCTAAAATCATTACAAGAGGTTGACTTTTCCAGTACTGGAGATCAACTAAAGTCTATGAGCAATTTCTACACACGTATGAATGAGGCAATGGCTACCATGAATGATTCTTTAGAAGATACTAAGCGTTACCAGGAGCAAATTTCTGCTCTAAACAGAAACCTTGGTTCTCTAAACTCTGTTTACGGAAACGTTCTTTCTGCAATGGCTTCATCTGCAGGATCTGGTAAAAAAGTTGGATAATCCTCTGGGTTACCTCCATTATTATTAATAATATAAAAACCTATTAGGATATGTCAATACCCAAGGAACCGCGGCAGTTGATGATTAACATTATGTACTTAGTACTTACAGCGATGTTAGCTCTCAACGTATCTGCGGAAATATTTAACGCATTTAAATTAGTAGACAAAAGTCTTCAAAAGTCTAATGATGTTCTAGACCAGGCAAATGCTAACATACCAGCTGAGGTTGCTCGTCTTGCAAAAAAAGACATGAAGCGACTTGGTACTTATGCTGAAAGAACAGGACCAGTGATGGAGCTTTCAAAAACTTTCTCTGATACGATCGATAGTTTTATACTAAGATTGTCAGACTCTAATAAAGATGGAGTAATCGATGATGAGGATTACGTCATGAAAGCTGATAAAGAGACTGGTGAAATGGTCAGAAAGGACTTAAAGAATAAGAAAAACTTTGATATCACCACTCGTTTGATGATTGGAAAGGATATCACTGGTGAAACAGGACCGGCTGCTGATCTGAAAAAGATGATTGAAGATTATCAGACTAAGTTTATGAGCTTCATTGACGAAGAAGATCGGCCTGCTTACGCGAGCAAGATTTCGATGAAAGTGGATGATGCCTGGGAATCTTCTGGTAAGCCAAGTTGGGCTCAATTCAACTTTGGACACATGCCAGTACAAGCGGTACTACCCATGTTAACTAAGATGAAAAATGATGCAAAAAGCTCTGAAACAGCTGTTTTGAATTATTTAATGGGAAAAGTTGGTGGTGAAGATATTGTTTTCAATAAATTCCGCGTTGTATCAGCACCGAAGAAGAGTTACGTCATCAAAGGAGAAAAATTTGAAACAGAATTATTCTTAAGTGCATCCAGCGATAAGATCAAAGGAATGTCTGTACGAGTTGATGGTTCTAACGTTCCAGTAAAAGAGGGTGTAGCGACTTATACTCAAACTGCTGGTTCTACTGGTGTAAAAAAATACAACGTAGATATTTCCATTACCAACCCTGTAACAGGTGAAGTAACGAGAGAAAAAGGTTCATTTGAATATGAAGTTGGTGAGCGTTCTTGTAATGTTGCCGCTACAAAAATGAATGTATTTTACATTGGAGTTGAAAACCCAGTATCTGTAACTGCAGCAGGAATTTCTTCCAACGAGCTTAAAGTAAAAGCTAATGGAGTGAACTTAAAGAAGAGTGGCGGTGGATATGTAGTGACTGCTTCTAGACCTGGTCAAGTTGATATTACTGTTTCAGGAGGAGGGTTGAAAGCAACCAAATTCCCGTTCCGTGTAAAGCGTATTCCTGATCCAGTTGCTCGATTGAGTAAGAATTCAGGTGGTACAATGGGTAATGGAGAATTTAAAGCACAAGGTGGTGTAGGAGCATTCCTAGATAACTTTGACTTTGATGCAAAATGTAAAATTCAGGGATATATCCTGACTAAGTTGGCTCCAAGACAGGATCCAATCGAATCAAACAACGCCGGTGCGCGTTACAACCAGAAATCTGGTCGTTTGGTTAAGTCAGCAAAACCTGGTGATACTTATTACTTTGATAATGTAAAAGCTAAATGCCCTGGTGATTCTGCAGGTCGTAAGATCAACTCCATGGTATTTAAGATTAAATAATCATTGAGCTTGTCTAAATTTTCATGATTGTGCGAAATTGAGAAAATTTA
>CALKJE010000018.1 GCA_937995675.1 uncultured Saprospiraceae bacterium | reverse complement strand
GTGCGAAAAATAGAGATTTTGTTTGCTAACAAGTCCAAAAAAATGATGTGTAGCCGCGCTCCATGAATTTTTTTAGGAGGAAGGTAGCGAATAAAATATCATTTTGTAGCCAAGTGAGCCATTTTTAAAAAACCTCATAATATTAAAACAGGCGAGAGATTCTTTTAGTTTTTAAAAAGTTTTCTACTGATGATAAGATTACTTGAAGATTACATTCTATTGATTAATTTGATCGCCTTCAGGCAACGACAAAAGGCATACCGCAGAAATGTACTACGATATGCCTTTATATATTTTAAAACGAATAGAAGAATACTATTCTCCTACGCGGTACTTTTGGTTGATATACTCAGCTTTGAGTACTTCTTTACGACGGGTAACAGAAGGCTTTACAAATTCTTTTCTTCTTCTCAACTCCTGAATTAAGCCAACTTTACGGTGCTTATTTTTATAACGCTTAAGTGCACGATCAATTGATTCTCCGTCTTTTACTTCAATAATTAACATCTAAAAATTTTTAGTTTTATTTAAAATGTGTTTTTAGCGGTGCAAAGCTAAGACTTTTTGACCGTTTTTACAATAGAATATTCCGAAAAAATAGGGTTAATTCCTTGATTTTAGGGAAGAATTATGCATTTGCAGCTTTCACCACATGGCGACCACGCTCATTTAGGGTAATTTCTGCTGTTTCTAATACTGGATCATGCTCGAAAAATAGTACCAAATTCTCGTTGATCGCTCGGTCTAATAGCCAGTCTTTTTCCTTCATGGTCACCAGTGGGCGAATGTCATAGCCCATCACATAAGGTCGTCCTAAGTGAAAATGGCTCGCCAAAAGATCAGCACAGTAAAAAACGGAGTGATCTCCTTGATCAATTTCAGGCAGCATCATCGCTTCCGTATGACCGTAAGCAAAATGAACTTTTATACCCGGTATCCATTCTTTACCGCCTTCTGTCACTGGAATAAATTTCAAAACTCCATGCTCCTGCAGTGGCACAAAATTCTCCTTTAAAAAGGAGGCTGCCTCTCGAGGATTGGGATTCAATGCCCATTCATAATGTTTTTGATTCGTCCAATAAGTCGCATTCGGGAAAGTAGGAACTAGCTCGTCATTTTCATCCTTCTTGACTGCACCACCGACATGGTCAAAATGCAAATGCGTCAAAAAAACATCGGTAATATCGGCAGGCGAAAAGCCATTTGCTTTCAGCGAACCCAAGAGTGAATCGGTTCCATGTGGCTCAAAATGAGAAAAGAATTTAGCATTCTGTTTATCTCCTATTCCGGTGTCCACCAATATTTTACGATCTGCTGTTTCAATTAGTAAACAACGCATGGCCCAAGTACAAAGGTTGTTTTCATCAGGTGGATGTGTCCGTTGCCATAGTCTGCGAGGAACCACGCCAAACATGGCGCCACCATCTAATTTGAAATATCCAGTAGGTATGGAGGTTATTTTTACCATTGTGTTTCTGATGTTGAATTGTTGAATTGTTGAGGTGTTGAAATCGTAGAGACAATTCATGAATTGTCTCTTGCTTTATATAAACAAACACGTCAGAAGCGCCACACCTTATTCGGTGCGCAGGCATTACGATAGAAGCGCATTATTAATTATTCATTAAAGCATTATTCATTAAAACATTATTAATTACCTTTTCACCTTCACCTTCACCTTTACATCATGTTGAATTTTTAAAAACTCAGCCATCTCTAGTAATTTTTCTCGTTGGATCGGAGTGTTTAAGTCAAGTTCGACGACAAAGGTGCCTTTTTTGGTAGGAATCCGCATATAATTACCCCCAAAAAGTTGATCTTCTTTTTTGCGATCACCGCTAGGTAAGGCTTTTAGTTCAAAATTTACCTCGGTTAGATCGGCTTCAGGAATAATAAATTCTTCCTTGCCTCTTTTGATTTTTAGCGTTTCTTCATCAAAATTCACCTCACCACCTATCTTTACTTTTTTGCCAGAAAACATCTTTATTGTAGAAATGACGGGCATCAATAATCCGAAAAGTACCCCGATGTACACCCAATTGATATAGCTATAAAATCCAAGTTGATGGACTATTTTTTCGATGACTGGAATCATTCCCATATCGAGGTAAGTCAGCAGAAAATAGCCCAGGAGTCCAGCGGCTGCCATTCCGGTAAGCAGATTTAATTTCTTAATTTTCCGGCGTTTTATGATTGGGGCATTAAAGTGAAACATCAGATAGAATTTAAGCTTTACAAAAAATATGAGTAAAAATACGACATCCCAAACGATTATTGGCATTGATTACGGCAGCAAATTGGCGGGTACTACCGTAATTGCGCGATCGGAAAATGGAGTCATTCAATTTTCACAAAGTGAAAAAAAGAAAGATGCCGATCAATTTATTTTGAATCAATTAGCATCAGAAGCACCGACCCTAATTTTTTTAGATGCACCGCTTAGTTTGCCGGGCGCCTATTTTGGTCGAGGTACGGACTTTTTCTACCGGGCTGCTGATCGATCCTTAAAAGCCATGTCTCCCATGTTTTTAGGTGGCCTAACGGCCCGAGCAATGCGCTTAACCCAACAACTCACCGAGCTTGGACACCAAGTGATAGAAGTCTATCCAGGAGGTCTTGCTCGTCAATTAAACCTTCCAAAAGATCAATACAAAAAGCAGAAGGTTCATTTACCAACCGTTCTTAAATTAATAACGAATCAAATTCCAATAAAGTTTGTGAAAACAGATTTGATTACTTGGCACCACTTCGATGCCTTATTGGCTTGCTGGACGGGTTGGCGATATTATAATGGTGAGGCAGAAAACTTTGGAGAACCATCAGAAGGAGAAATTTGGATTTAATTTTGCCATTTTTCGCTTGCGATCTACCATCGTACTTGTTTTACGTTTGCCTTGTATTCACAAGAAGCAAGAAGGAAGAAATCCTTATCTTTGCCTATGCCTACCATTATTACACAACCAAAAGTTGAAATAGATCCGGATATTCTTCTAAAGTTTCGGGAGCAGATCCAAGAAGCAGGTCAAGTGGTGATCCACTGTGTCAGTACCGATAGTTTTGGGTTTGGAATGCATATTCGAATCTGGCCAACCACGTTTTTACTCGACCAAGGATCTAGTCATCGTAGTGAAATGGTTCATGTAGAAAATATTGTGTTGGCACCTAATTGGCAATACCTGGCTCCAAAGGAAAAATTACATTACTCGTTGATTTTCAGTGGACTACCAAAAACTTGTTCCATGTTTGATTTGATCGAATTTGGAGAAGGAAAAAACTGCTTTAGCGCTTTGAACATCGCTCGAAATGAATCGGATGTTTATTATGTTAAACTGAATTGAGCAGTATTTTAAAGAAAAGAAATTCCCTAGTTTTTACAAAAAATAAAGCCACTACGCCTAGAAAGTGGGGTAGTGACTTCAATTACACCAGACAAAACTTTGTTTCATTATATGAAACGCAGTCTATTTAATTGAATACAAACATAGGGATTTTTCGGTGGAATATTCACTATTTAATAGCAAATTAATAGCAAAAGATAATTTTCCTATTTACAAGTCAATGAAATCTATTCTTTTCTTTTTTATGTGAAATAGGAGTTAAATTTCTGATTAATAATAAAAAAAGGCTTAGGGAGATGCTTCTTGCCGCTTGCTTCTTGCTATTTGCCTCCTTCTATCGCACGCGATAGAAGGAGGCAAGAAGCAAGAAGCCAGTAGCGAGCAGCAAGAAGCAAAAAACACCCATGTCAATTAGAATGATACTGTTAATTATATTTTTTTAATTCTTTTTCAACCCCTGATTTGCATAAATAACAAATAGCGAGCAGCAAGAAGCAATAATATCCTAAATACAATTGGAAGATGGTTTTTCTTTGATTCATATATTTATTTCCAAGCCCTGATTCTCATTTTTATTTTGATGCTGTCACAAAATTTATACTTTTGCACCAAAATAATTCTCCGCTAAACCAAAATTGTAGGAACAATCTGGCTAGTATTGAGTTTAAATACCGTTCGATTTTCTTAAAAATTTTATATCTACCTTTAATATGGCTAAAAATTTATTGATTGTTGAGTCTCCGGCTAAAGCCAAAACTATCGAGAAAATTCTCGGAACTGATTTTACGGTTAAATCAAGTTTTGGACACGTACGTGATCTCGAGAAAGGAACCAAAGGAGTAGATATCGAAAATGATTTTAAACCTAATTATGCCATCACCCCTGATAAGGTGAAAGTAGTAAAAGGCTTAAAAGATGCCGTAAAAAAAGTAGACGAAGTATGGCTCGCAACGGATGAGGATCGAGAAGGAGAAGCCATTAGCTGGCACCTTTGTGAGGTTTTAGGATTAGATCCCAAGACCACCAAAAGAATCGTTTTCCGTGAAATTACCAAACCTGCCATTCAAAATGCCATTCAACAACCTCGAACGGTTGATCTTGATTTAGTAGATGCACAGCAAGCCCGTCGAATTTTAGATCGTCTAGTTGGATTTGAACTTTCTGGTCTGCTATGGCGAAAAGTAAAAAGTAAATTATCTGCCGGTCGTGTTCAATCGGTTACCATGAAAATTGTGGTGGAGCGAGAACGAGAGATCATGGAGTTTGAATCTAAACCATTCTTCCGAGTCAATGCTGTATTTACCGTTCAAGACGAAAAGGGTAAACCAGTTGAAATGAAGGCAGATTTGGGATCCCGATTTGATACCTATAAAGAAGCGAATGATTTTTTAAGTAAATGTGTCGGTGCAAAATACGAGATTGGAAAAATTAATTTAAAACCACTCAAACGAAAACCAACCGCTCCATTTACTACTTCTACTTTACAACAAGAGGCGAGTAGAAAACTTGGATTTTCGGTGAATCGTACCATGTCCAATGCGCAAAGATTATACGAGCAAGGTTTTATTACTTATATGCGTACCGACTCGGTCAATTTGAGTGAAACGGCACTAACGGCCATCGCAGATGAAATCGAAAAAAGCTACGGAAAACAATACCTGTTTACGCGTCGCTATAAAAATAAAAAGTCCAATGCACAAGAGGCGCACGAAGCCGTTCGACCCACTTATATTGATAAAAAAGTAGTGACGAATGACTATGATCAGCAAAGATTATATGAACTGATTTGGAAGCGAACCATTGCTTCACAAATGGCAGAAGCAGAATTAGAAAAAACCATTGTACAAATCAATATCTCTAGCATTCCAGGGACCACGCTGAAAGCAGAAGGACAGATTTTGAAATTTGATGGTTTTCTAAAAGTATACCTTGAATCTTCGGATGATGACGAAGACGATGATTCTAAAACAACAGCAGGCATTTTGCCTCCACTTAAAGTTGGACAGCCGCTGGATTTACAATTAATGACAGCGACCGAACGATTTACACGACCACCGGCTCGATATACAGAAGCAGCGTTGGTTAAGAAAATGGAAGAGCTTGGAATCGGCCGTCCTTCTACTTACGCCCCGACGATCAGTAAGATCATGGATCGTAGTCGTGGTTATGTTAACAAAGAACCGCGAGATGGCGTAGAGCGAAAATATCGAGTGATTTCATTGACTAATAATGAAGTAGTCGAGAGAACAGAAACAGAAACCACGGGCGCCATTAAAAATCGATTGGTTGCGACAGATTTAGGAATGTTGGTGAGTGATTTTCTCTCCGAACATTTTAATGATATCATGACTTATGGTTTTACCGCAGATATCGAAAAAGACTTTGATGTCATCGCTGCTGGTGGTAAAGAATGGGAGAAAATGTTAGGTGAATTCTATCGTCCTTTCCATGCCACGGTCGCGGATGCGATGGAAAATGCCAAGCGAGCAACGGGAGAAAGAATCCTCGGAACAGATCCTGCTTCGGGTAGAACCCTACTGGTTCGGATGACCAAATTCGGAACACCCGTCGCACAAATCGGTGCACAAAACGAATTAAACGAAGACGAAAAACCACGATACGCCAACCTTCGACCTGGACAGTCTATGTCTACCATTTCGATGGAAGAATGTTTGGAATTATTTAAGCTACCAAAGACCCTTGGAACTTACTTAGATCAGGAAGTAATCGTTGCCGTTGGCCGTTTTGGTCCTTATGTGAAATTTGGCGAAAGCTTTATTTCTATTCCGAAAGGAAACGATCCATTGGAAGTGAAGATGGATTTTGCCAAAGAATTGATCGACGCAAAGCTGGAAGCAGATAAGCCGATTGCTCATTATAAAGAAAAGCCAATCACTAAAGGCTCAGGACGATTTGGTCCTTTTGTAAAATGGGATGAGTTTTTTGTAAATATTCCAAAACGATATGATCCTGCAACGTTGACGGCGGAAGAAGCAATTGAACTGGTGATGATCAAAGAAGAAAAAGAAGCGAATCGTTATATCCACCGTTGGGAAGACCTTAAATTATCGGTAGAAAATGGCCGTTGGGGACCTTTGGTTAGATTTGGAAAAAAGAAATTCAATCTCCCTAAAAAGGAAGACGGCTCAAGAGTTACTCCGGAAGAAGCTGCTAAATTTACTTTAGAACAGGTAAAAGAAATGGTAGAGGAAACGATTCCCGGCGCATTCGCTGAAAAGCCTAAAAAGAAACGGGCGACGAAAAAGAAAGCGACTGCCAAGAAGAAAAAATAATCAATAGATTTAAAGATTTTAAACGTCTCTCATTTTAGGAATGAGGGGCGTTTTTTTTGTAGGATGTATGATGTGATTTAGTTATTTTTATGATTCTAGATCAAGCAAAAAAAATAAGAAAAAATTATTGCTGTATGATTGATGAAGATTATTTAATGAAAATACATAATGATATAAAGCATTGGAGCTTTAGGTTAAATGATAATTTAATTGAAAAATTCACTAATGAATTAAAAGGAGAAAAATTTAGTCAAAGAGAATTTGGGTTGATAGTACTTTGCCTTGCATTAGGCTCAAATTTTCTTGAAGAAAATCCTAGATACCTTAAATCATTTTTTAAAAAAGAAATGCCTGATTTAACATACTTGGATATTTTTAAGGCTATCAAATACAACAAAATTGAACATTTTTATTTAGAAGAATTAGAACACTATTCCACATTAGAAAAATTTCTTACTACGCACCCTGTGGATGCTGAAAGTGCGTTAGAAACATTAAGTAGAATAGGAGATGGTAATGACCGTTTTCATAGAATTGAAAAAAAAATAAATAAAGCAATTACCTACTTAGGAAAAGATGACTATCAAAATGAAGATATTATGGAGTATATAGATTTTTGTTTTCAAATTTTGTTGAAAATTAACCGTAGTGACCCTTCAAGTCAAACCGCAAAATAAAAGATTTAAAAAAATAAAAGTGTTAGTTTACAGCTCCTGCTGTAGATACAGCTTTACAAGCAAAAAATAGATAAAACGGCTAGCTTGATTCGGGCTTCCAATCCTAAAGATCTGCGTGTGCTTTTTGTTTCTACAGCAGGAGCTGTAAACGAACGGCTCGGCTTTTGGTTGGTTATATTTGGAGTAAAGAACTCATTAAAGCAGTTTCGAAATGGGAGTAAAAATTATAAAATCAGGTATAATAATTATGTTATTTATTGTTACAGGTGTTACACTGTATTGGTGGAATAATCCTAGTATAGATAATAAAGATTTTCATTTAGAATATGAGGTATCTAATAATAATATGGATTTTTATTCTGCTAGAAATAAAAAAATTGGTAAAGATAAATTTACTTACAATGATCAAAGATATTGTAACGAAATCGATGAATATAAACTAGTTATTCATTCTTTAGATTTTGAAAATAATATCGAAAAAATAATTATTGTTATTGAATATTTGGATGAGAATATAAAACACCGAACTGCAAATGTTACCTACAAAAATAAAGATGGAAAATTTTCTCCTATTCAAATAAAAAATAAGAAGGACTCTATTTTTGTTATTCAAAATCTTGAGTATTTGGAACATCCAAGTAGAAATATAATTTTTGAAGGAAAAGAAATGGTTGGGGTAGAATGTTCGTAGTATCTCGGCTTTAAGACCACAACTATAAAAACACCACCACTACTTTCAACACCCTCCTCCAAATACAAAATCAAACCAACCTCCGACCAACCAAGGTCATTTTCATTAAAATTCACCCTAAACCGCCCCAATACTCCCCAAAAACAAAGAATATGCTTCGTAACTAGCATACTTATCCAAGTAGGATTATATAAATTCAAACTTAAATATTACATTTGATTCTCATCGTACTGCCTTAAGTCCTAGTTAGTGCTAAGTCAGTGTAAAATTGTATTTTTTTAATATAAAAAAATAATATGCGACTAATATCTACCATCTTTATTATGCATTTGGCACTTGTTCTTTTTGCACAGCCTGCCAATGACGAATGTGTCGATCGGATTCAGTTGGGAGTAGTTCCACTTTGTCCAGTTATGGGGACTTTTACGAATGTAGATGCTACGGCAAGTGTAATTTCGGATGATCCTACACTTAATAAGCCAGATTGTTTTAGCGGCTCACAACCAGACAACGATGTCTGGTTTTCTTTTATAGTTCCGGCAGATGGAAGTGCGCCCAATTTAATTATTGAAGTGACGCCAACCACGGGAGCGAATGGACCGATCTCTCAACCACAAATCGCTGCTTATCGTGGAATATGTGGAGAAGACGAGCTAGCGGAAGTAGGTTGTGCTTCGGCAGCTTTCAACGAAGATATGGTTAGCTTAGAATTATTTGGATTGAATGCAGGTGATGAGATATTTTTAAGAATCGAAGATTGGACTGCTTCTGCCACTAATAATGCGGGAGATTTTGCTTTATGTATAAAAGCACCTGATCCAATTTTCAATATCGCTGAAGATGCAGGTTCTATGTTATGTAGTGGTCAATTGTTTGATTCGGGTGGAGCAGATGGACCATACAGTGCGAGTGAGAATAATGAATTCGTCATCTGTCCAACCGCTAATTTTTCTTGTATCAATATTTCAATTCCAAGTTTCAATATTGAAGCTGGATTTGATGCCTTGAATATTTTTGCCGGAAGTTCTACCAGTGATCCACTATTTTTTACGTTTGATGATACGGGAGGACCGATTTCTTTTAATGTTTCTTCAACTTGTGTAACGGTACAATTCACTTCCGATGGGTCGATTCAACGAGATGGATTTGAATTGAGTTGGACGTGTACGACGGGGAGTTGTGAAAATCCTTTTAGTACTTGTGGTGATCCAACCAATATCAATTCCTTACCTTATTCAGAAACTGGTCTTTCGACCTGTGGAACTTTAGATGCAGTTGAAAGTGGACCCTGTGATGCTCCTGGTTTGTTAGATGGAGAAGATCATGTGTTTGCTTACGCTTCTCCTGGTAACGAATGTATCATGGTAGAAGTTAGCAACGCCAATGTCTTAACGGCTTTGTCGATTTATAACGATTGTCCAGAACAGGCTACAGATTGTTTAGGATCAGATGTGACAGCGGTTGGTAGTAACGCAGTAGTCATGGAGACTTATTTAGAAGAACCAGGTGTTTACTTTATTATTGTTGATAATCCAGATGCTTGTACGGATTTTGATCTTGCGATCAATACCGTTACTTGTTCAAATAGTGCTCCTGTAACTTGTGAAGATCCAGTGATGGTCGGTTCCATTCCTTTTACAAATAATGCGAGTACTTGTGCAGCAACCGACTCAGAAGGTCAAAACGATTGTTCTTTTGATTCTGGACCTGGAGAAGATTATATCTATGCTTATGAATCTCTCGGTGGAGAATGTGTAACGGTTCGGGTAGAGAATGCAGGTTTTGGAACTACCGTTTCTGCCTTGAATGGTTGTAGCAGTGATGATCCAGACTGTTTTGGATTTGCGCAAGTGACGACGGGAGATACCGCAGTTATTCAATTGGTTCGAATCATCGATCCAGGTACGTATTATTTTGTCGTAGAAGCACCCCAAGGTTGTGGTAGTTTTGATATTGAAATTTCTCCAGTAGGATGTCCGATTTCATTGCCTCCAGCAGTAGATTGTGAAAATGCATTAAACATTAATGGTTGTGGAAATCAGCCACAGATAATTAATGTTGATCAGATGTCTTCTGATGACGAGACTGCTTTCCAAGTAGGCGTAAATGATGGTTGTTGGTTTGGCGTTGGTCAAGCACGATATACTTGGTTTAGCTTTCAAGCACAAGTAGATGGTAATTTTGGCTTTTTAGCAAATAATGCAGAAGATCCAACCGCATCCGATATTGATATTCAAGTATGGGGACCTTATACCGCTGAGGAATTAGCCTGTGATTTTATGCGAACGACTCAACCGATTCGAAGTACTTATGCCGCTCCTCGTGTTCCAAATTTAACTGGATTAACGGATGTGCATCCTGCTACGGGTGAAGCGATTACAGATGTTTGTGAAGGCGCCGGAGGAGATGCTTATGTTTCTACCATTCCAGTACTACAAGGAGAATGGTATTTAGTGCTGGTGAATGATTTTTCTGGGACGATTGAAATGGGTGGAATCAATATGGATTTTAGTGATACTACTCCTGGTGTTCTGGCAGAATTTGGACAAATGGCTACGATTAGTCAAGATACCGTTACCTGTCCTGGTAGCCCAGTGATGCTCGAAGCAGGAGGAGGATTGGCTTATAATTGGATCAATAGTGATGACGGATTAAGTTGTAGTACTTGTCCTAATCCAATGGCAACAGTTACCGAAACGACGGAGTTCAGTGTAATCGTCAGTGATGCTTGTAATATGGATACCTTAACAGTTAAAGTGGCACTCATTGAAGCAATGGCTGGTGAAGACCAAATGGCTTGTAATGGAGAACCGATTGAGTTGTCTGGTAGTCCAACCGCTGCTGGTGCTGGAGGTTTTTGGACTGGACCGGTCAATGCACTTAGTTGTGTAAATTGTAGTAATCCAATGGTCGATACAGAGTTATTAGGTCCAGGAGACTTTTCCTTCGTTTATCAAGCAGGTGGGGAAGAATGTACAAGTATGGATACCGTAATGATAACGATTTTAGATGCCGTAGCACCAGATTATACGATCTTGCCTAATACCAATTCTTGTGAAGAATTAACGGTAGAATTAGGTGGGCCAGCGGATCCAAATGCCAGTTATTCTTGGACGTCTAATCCTCCAGGATTTACTTCTACGGATTCAAATCCATCTGTAACCGTAACTGAAACAATTACCTATTATTTAGAAGTTTCCAACCAAACTTGTCCTCGTGTTTTAATGGATAGTGTTACGATTATGGTCGGCAGCGAAGCAACGCTTCCAACTCTGGAAGATCAAGAAATTTGTGGTGGAGAAAGTTATTTTTTAAGTGGTAGTCCTCAGGCAGGCGTTAGCTATACTTGGTCTCCTTCGGTAGGTGTTAGTAATCCAAATAGTTTGACCACCGGTTTTAATCCAACTGAAACGACGGTCTATACTTTGACGACTTCTCAAGATGGTTGTATTGCTGAAACAAGCTTTACCATTACAGTGCTTGGAGCTGTGGAACCAACCCTTACCGTGACTCCTGATCTGTCTGCCTGCGTTGGAACGGAAGTGGTACTCGATGCAGTTAGTAATGTTCCTGGGACTTATGTTTGGTCTGATGGCTCGACGGGAGGATCGATTATTACCAATACGATTATTCAAAATATTAGCTATACCGTCACCTTTACTTCTCTCGGAGAATGTTTCGCTCCGATTACAGAGACGATCAATATTATGGCATTAGGAACCCCAGAAATTGATCCACTTCCAACACCAGATATTTGTTCTGCAGATGGATATCAATTGAATGGTTTAACGGTTCAACCAGGTGTTATGTATAATTGGACGCCTTCAACTGGTATTGCAAATCCAAACGAATTAAACACTGGATTTAATCCAACGGATACCATTACCTATCAAGTTACGGGAACCGTCGGAGCTTGTGCTGATACGGCTTTCTTTACCATCAATGTGCAAGAGTCACCAGTTATTTCCACAGATCCAGTTGTAGCGGTTTGTCCTGGGTCAGATGTAACGCTCACGGCAACTGCCAATATTCCGGGAGAATTTACTTGGGCTCCAGGAGGTGAAACTGGACCAGAAATAGTGATCATGGATGTAAATTCAACCTTGATTTTTACAGCTAATTTTGTAGCAGATAATGGATGTACAGTACCTGGATCTATGGTTACCATGGAAGTAATTGATGAACCAGAATTGGAGGAAATAGACGATCAATCGGTTTGTACAGATGAGGTGGTTGAATTGAGTGATTTAACAGAACAACCTGGTATCAGTTATGCTTGGACACCAACAACAGGTGTGCAAGATCCAACCTCTTTAAATACTATTTTCAGTCCTACAGAGACGACGACTTACGAAATAACCGCATCTGCAGGAGATTGTGTTGATACTGAAAGTTTTACCATTACGGTAAATGAAACACCGGTCTTGTCAGCTGCTGAAGTGACGCCTGCTTGTCCTGGATCGGATGTTACCCTTTCTGCCAGTTCTACGGTTCCGGGAGAATTTAACTGGACTCCATTTGATTTGGTTGGATCAGAAGTTATCGTTGAGAATGTCAATACCTCTTTGAGTTTTACGGCTAATTTTGAAGCTGATAATGGATGTCCGGTGGAAGGAATCATGGTTGACATGGAAGTAATACCTGGGATAGAAATTACAGAAATGACCGTGAATCCAGATATGAATATCGTAGAAGGAGATATGGTGGAACTGGCCGTAACGACTGAACCAGATAGTGCCGTTACCTATCAATGGAGTAGTGGTGGTCTAGGGATCATGGAAATGGTTACCCCGTTAGAAACACCAGAGAGTTCTTACACCGTAACGGTGACGGGACCGAATGGTTGTACAGATCAACAAACGATCAGTTTTGCCGTGGAGGAAGCTAAACATGCTATCCCGAATGCTTTTATTCCAGGTAGCCGATCTGACGTTAATAATATCTTTCAGGTAGAAATTACGGGAGGAAATATTGAAGTAATCAGTATGAAAATCTGGAATCGTTTTGGAGATTTAGTGCATGAAGGTCGAGGTACCAGTCATGGCTGGAACGGTTTGATTGACGGCAAATTGGCACCTTCGGATGTCTATATGTACATCACAGAAATCCGAGAAGCGGACGGAACACTTGTAAAACAACAAGGTGATTTGACCTTGATACGATAAGAGGAAATTTCAAGTGCAAGCGCAAACCTGCTTGCTGGGAGGCAGATTCATAGACGGTTCATTTAAAGTGTGTCAGCGGGCTGGGCTTCCTTTAGGATATGAGGCGCGGGCGGCAAAATGACACACTTGAGGAACAGTCTCCGGTTTCAAGCGCAAAAAAAAAACAGTGCAAGATGCGTTCTTGTGCTGTTTTTTTATTGAAGTTGTTTAAAAAATACTCTTTCAGCTCTTTAATTTTCCCTCTTTTTGATGTATGTCAAATAAAATCAAAAACATTTACCTAAATAAATTTGTTAGACAAGCCTAACTTTCATAGTTTTGTATAGCTAAATTTATTGAAATGAATAGGAGAATTACCCTTATTATAGCCTTGTTTACCTTGCTTTTACCTTTGGTAAATGCCCAAACGGGTACGCTTAAGGGAACCGTAAGCATCGAAGGAACTGCTATAGAGTTTGCTCAACTTGCCATTAAAGACTCCAATTTTGGTACAACAACCAATCATAAAGGACGATTTACGCTAGAAAATATCCCTTTGGGTAGCTATCAGATTACGGCTTCTTATATTGGATATGCAGATCTGATGGAAGAATTTACGTTTAGTGAAAGTCAAACGGAGATCGAGCTTGATTTTGACCTTACGGAGCAAACGATGCAATTGGAAGATATTGTGGTTACCGGAACCAAGACTTTTAAAAGACAAACTAATTCTCCTGTTATTGTCAATGTTGTCAATAGCCAGACGATCAGTAATGTACAGGCTTGTAATCTTTCGGAAGGACTAAAATTTCAACCTGGCTTAAGGGTAGAAACGGATTGTCAAACTTGTAATTATACACAACTTAGAATGAATGGTTTAGCGGGCGGTTATTCCCAAATTTTGATCAATGGACGTCCGATCTTTAGTCCATTGACGGGATTATATGGAATGGAACAATTACCTGCGAACATGATTGATCGAATTGAAATAGTGCGTGGTGGTGGTTCTTCACTTTATGGTTCGAGTGCAATTGG